>URDW01000035.1 GCA_900546735.1 uncultured Oscillospiraceae bacterium | reverse complement strand
TTATTACTACTTCTTCCATGATGCAGACGGCGAGCTTTACTGCTCCAGCACGGCTTCCGAAAACAGGCAGAAGATCCAGCGCTATGCGCCGTATCTGGATTTCTGATCATGATAGGAGTAAACAGACCGCTTGAGCTGCTGTCCCCGGCAGGGGACATGCAGCGTCTGAAGTATGCACTTGCCTACGGGGCGGATGCCGTGTATCTGGCCGGGCAGCAGTTCGGCATGCGCTCAGGCCCCAGCAATTTCACATTTGAAGAGCTGAAAGCCGCGTGTGACCTGGCGCATGAAAATGGCAAAAAAATCTACCTTACCTGCAATACGCTGCCGCGCAACAGTGAAGCGGCGCAGCTGCCGGACTTTTTAAAAAATGCTTGTCGGTGCGGGGTAGATGCGTTTATCATTGCCGATGTCGGTACTTTGATGCTTGCTAAAAAGCATTGCCCGGATGTGCCGGTGCACATTTCTACACAGGCCGGCATTGTGAACTATGAGACGGCGCGTGCTTTTTATGAGATGGGCGCTTCACGCATTGTCACGGCGCGCGAGCTGTCACTAAACGAAATTCGTGAGATCCGCGACAAAACGCCGCCGGAGCTTGAGATCGAAGCGTTCGTGCACGGCGCCATGTGCATGTCGTTTTCGGGGCGCTGCATTCTGTCGGATTATCTGACGAACCGTGACGCCAATCGCGGCGACTGTGCGCAGCCGTGCCGCTGGAAATACTACGTTATGGAAGAATCCCGCCCCGGCCGCTATTTTCCGGTTTGTGAGGATGAAAAGGGCACATACCTCTTTAATTCGCGTGATTTGTGCATGCTTGAGCACCTGCCCGAATTGGATGCTGCCGGTATTGACTCCTTTAAAATAGAAGGCCGTGCCAAAAGCGAATATTATACGGCGGCTGTCACTTTTGCTTACCGCAGTGCGCTCGACGCGTATTTGCAAAACCGTTCAGCAGATTTTCGGCTGGAGCCGTGGATGGTGCAGGAACTGCAGAAAATGAGCCACCGCCCGTACACGACCGGTTTTTATTTCGGCCCGATGAAAGATGGACAAACGCTGGACGACGGTGGTTATATCCGCACCTGGGACGTTGCTGCGCTTTATGCTTCTTCCTCAGACGGCCGTGTCACCGTTTGCCAGCGCAACCGTTTTTTTGAAGGCGATACACTGGAGATCCTGCAGCCGGGCTGCCGCCCGGTGCAGTTGGTGGTGCAGCACCTTTACAATGAAAATGACGGCGAATTCACATCGGCTGCCAACAAGGCCACCAACCGTTATTCGTTTGACTGCAGCCTGGATCTGCATCCGTTTTCCATTTTCAGAAAAGTAAGAGAAACGTTATAAATTTTCACCCCCGCGGCCATAATAGCCTTGGGGGTGATTTTTTGCGCTGCCAACGTACTTTGTCGTTTTTACTTTGCTTTTTGCTGGTCATTGTTGTCTGCATCGGCCGGGTCGGCTATGTGGGCCTTTCTAACGATTTTTATGTGTCATCCTCTTATAATAGTTATACACTGCTGATCGATAAAAGGTACCCGACGGTGTACGATGTGCGTTCTGCGCTTTTGACCAACGCATCTGACAGGTATGTTGCCGTGATCAAACCGGATGAAAAATGTCTTTCCGAGCTGACACGGTTGTTTGATGCTGAAGCGATTGCAGACATCACCCGGGAACTCAAAAGCGGTTATCCGATCGTGCGCGAGATTGACGCAGAGAAAAAAGATGTCAGGCTGGAATATATTAAAATTTTAAAATGCAAGGTGCATTACGATACGCGCCAGCTCTGCGCACACCTGATCTCCGGTGTAACGGGCGGTGTGGAATCCCATTTCAGTGAATTGTTTTCAGAGGTCAGTGAAATGTCGGTCAATTATGCCGTAGATGCAAAAGGCCGTCTGCTGGCAGGCGATACGGGTACGGTGCACAATGAAAGCTATGCTTCGCACCGCGGTATCGGCCTGACGGTTGACCGGGAAATACAGCAGATCGCCGAAAACGCCATGGATACATCGCGCATCGAAAAAGGCGCTGTCGTAATTACAGATGTGGATTCGGGTGCTGTGCGTGCCTTGTGTTCCCGGCCGAATATTGACCTGACCAATGTGGCCGATGCGCAAAACGATTTCTTGAACCGCGCTCTGCAGGCGTATTCGGTGGGCTCTGTTTTTAAAATCGTTGTGGCCTGCTGCGCGCTTGAAAATGGTATGGACAATGTGCGCTATACCTGCCATGGTAAGATCCGCGTGGCCGATACGGATTATGCCTGCCAGAACACCAAAGCGCACGGCGCTGAAACGCTGAAAACAGCGCTTGCCAATTCCTGCAACTGTTATTTTGTGAACCTGGCGCTGAAGCTTGGGGAAGAAAAGCTTTGGCAAACGGCGTATGCATTTGGCTTCGGCGGTGAAACGTATCTTGGCGGTGACTGGAAAGTTTCAAACGGCGTGATCGATGATAAAAGCCTTTTGGCGTCAGACGGCCGCCTGGCGCTGCTGGGCTTCGGTCAGGGGCGGCTGAGTGCAACGCCGCTGATGTTTGCGTCGGTCGTGGCCGCAGTCGCCAATGGCGGACTGTATTATGAGCCGTATATCGTAGATGCGTATGTGGACGATGACGGCACGCGCCGCAGGACACCGGCCTCTGCAGAACCGCAGGGCAAGCGCATCCTTTCGCAGACAACCGCCAAAACGATGCAGTCCTATCTGGAATATGTTGTTACACACGGCACGGGCCGCGCGGCACAGAGCAGCGACGGCCTTTCGGCGGGTAAAACCTCCACGGCGCAGAGCGGGCAGTATGAAAACGGCCGCGAGATCCTGCACACCTGGTTCGCCGGCTACTATCCGTCAAACGACCCGAAATATGCGATTGTCATTATGGATGAAGACGGCACAAGCGGCGGGGGAGACTGCGGCCCGGTGTTTCGTCAGATTGTTGACAAACTGGCCGCAGATTAGTAAAATAAAAGTACCCCGCAGAAATTGACAGATTTAGGAGTTGTCTTTATGCAGCCGGCAAAACTGAAAACTTTGTATATATTGGAGTTTTTAAAGCGCTACAGCGACGAAGAGCACCCGCTTTCTTCCCGCCGCCTGCTGGAACTGCTCGCCGAAAAGGGCGTTCAGGCAGAGCGCAAGTCCATTTATTCAGATATGGAGGCGCTGCGCCAGATCGGGTACGACATCGTTTCGGTGCGCACGCCGAAAAAAGGCTTTTTCATGGCTTCGCGCACGTTTGAGGTGCCCGAGGTACGGCTGCTGATCGACGCGGTACAGTCGGCCGGCTTCATCACGCCCGGCAAAACGCGCGAGCTCACCGAAAAGCTGGAGGGGCTGCTCAGCGAGAACCAGGCCAAACAGATGGTCAGCCAGGTCTACTGCGAAACCGCCGCAAAATGCGAAAACGAGTCGATCTATATCATCATCGACTGTCTGGACCGTTCGATTCAGGAAAAGAAAAAGGTCCAGTTTACATACAAGCGCCGCAATATCGACCGCCTCAATAAAAAAAGCTATTCTGAAAAGATCATGCGCGTGTCGCCTTATGCGCTGTTGTGGAAAGACGACCATTATTACCTGGTTTGCAATAACGAAAAGTACGACAATTTAATGAACCTGCGCGTGGACCGCATCAAAAAGCCCCAGCAGCTTTACGAGACCGCGCGCCCGCTTGCAGAGGTGTCAGAGTATAAAACCGCTTTCGACCGTGCGGACTATGCGTCTAAAATGTTCAACATGTTTTCAGGCGAGACAAAGACCATTACTTTGCGCTGTACAATGGATATGCGTGAAGAGATCATGGACCGCTTCGGTTCGTCCGTGCCGCTGACCGCGCTCGACATCAACCATTTTGAAACGCATTTTGATGCCGCCGTGTCCGACGGGCTCGTCAGCTGGATCATGCAGTTCGGCGCAGATGTGCAGGTCACTTCGCCGCCGGAAGTACGCGAAATGGTGCGCAAAAAGGCCGCGGCCATCGCCGCGCAATACGAGTGAGAAAAGGTGCGTGCTCCGGCCGGCTTTTTCAACAGTATGAAGGCTCCCGTTGCGGAGCCTTTTTCGTATGTTTTTGCATAAATGTGCATTTGGTGTGCCGCATTCCGTGAATCGTTTAACAAAAGCAGTGTAGAATTTTTGGCGGATTTCATAGCCTGTATTTATGCACATTTCACAATAAATGTTCCAAAGAATGAATTTGATGTTATAAAATATGAATTTAATTTGAATAAAATTTGGACAAACCCCTTGCGCTTTTTGTCAGAAACGCTTATAATGTAAACGTATAAATATAGGTGTATCTATGCCTATGCTATGCGCAAACAAAAAAATAGGAGGTATTTATTTTGACGAAGGCAAAACTAACCAGAATTCCCAAAAGAGTCCTGGCCTGCGTTCTGGCCGTGCTGATGGTTCTGAGCTGCCTCACCATGCTCCCGTTAACCGGCTTTGCCCAGAACAATAGCCCGGCTCAGCTAGAATCGCCTACCGTTGTGCAAGATGGTAATACTTATTACGCATTTGGCAACAACGGCAAGTGGTACCAGTCCGGCAATATGGCCACCTGGAACAAGGAAGACGATTTCGGCTTTTTGGGTGACAAGGATAAGCAGACAGCCGCCTTGGCTGAGATCAACGATCTTTACAGCCATTTGGGGCAGGAGGTTGCTCTGTCCGATTTAAGCAGTCCTGAGGTTGTCCAGTTTACGGACGGCGGCAAATGGTACCTGTATCTTTCCATTATGAAAGGCAGCACCAGCATGATCGTGGTCGGTACTTCTGACAACATTCAAGGCCCCTACAGCGACTTTCAGAAAGTGCTCGAAACCGGCTTTAACCGTGGCGACGCGACCGATGTGCTGCAAAGCTACTTCGGCCAAAGCTATGGCAATAATGCAATGCCGCAGGCTGTAAAGGACTGGGGCAAGGGCACTTGTTATTATTATAGCAACATTCTTGGTCTGAACTACCAGTGGTTTACCGAGGAACTGCCGCGTGCCTATGCGCCGTCTATTGCGCAGCTTGGCGATGAATACTACATGGCCTATGGCTACCGCAACGGCGGCATCTGGCTGCACAAGCTGAACACGGACGGTTCGATCGACTTTACCTGGTCGGGTAATAACTGGAACAACGCTTGCTCTGGTGAGTCTGCTGATGACAAGCGCAACAGCAGTAATCATTACCTGCCTGATGAAGTCTACGACACGGCCGAAGCCAACACACACCGTTTTGACCCGTACTTCGGCCAGCTGATCGCCCATACCACCGAGGGCGGCGATACCGACACATTGCTCAGCTCAGTCGACCGCGCCGGTGAAGAGCCTGAACTGTATGCCGCAAACGGCAAACTGTACCTGCAGGTTACTTACGGCGGCCCGGATAACGGCGACGGCTACAATGTCCGTTCCTATGTTGGCAGCACTTACACGGTACCTGATACGTCTGTCACCGGCTGGAACTTTAGCGACATGGCAGAAAATTCGGCTGTTGCCAATGCGGACAATACACTGCTGAAGTCCGGCACAACGGCCACTGGTCTGAAGTTGATGGGTGACTACGCCATACCTGGCACTGCACCTTATACATCTAGCCAGTATTACACCTCTGCCGGTGCTTCGTCTGTTTGGGCGGATAAGGACAATGCCAACGGCCTGACTTTCTATAACTATCAGGTGCGTTATAACAACAATAACGGTACGGCCGTTACTGCAGAGGATGGCAGTGCACTGCCTGTTGAAATGCGCAGCCATATCCTGCTGAATACGCCGGACTACAGCCTAGTCACACCGTTTGAGTACACTGATGGTGATGATACGCTTTATGATAATGCGTTTAGCAGTACATATGATATCGCAAATAATGTTGTTGGCCAGTACTATGTAACGATGACCGGAACCGAGACCTCTACTTCCAAACAGAGTGTCACCGGCCTTACGCTCACCGACGGCCACCTGGTTTCCGGCGCTATTTCCGGCACCTGGGAATTTAAGACGATCACAGTAAACGGCAAGTCGTATCACAATGGTGTTGTGATTACAGATAGCAACGGCAAGCAGTATGAGGGCGCTTTCCTGATGCAGACGGTAGAAGATACCAACGGTATTTCCAAGCTGTTCAATGGCGACCAGACCATGACCTTTACGCTGGTCAACGGCAACCAGACCATTTGGGGCGCGCGTTACGACAATTACGAACCGGCCAATGAAAACAATGCCGATGCCGGCCTGAGTGTTTCTTCGGCTATTTACACTGGCGGTGCTTTAGCGCTGAACGCTGTTGCCAACGGTCAGCTGGGTCTGAAGTACGGTAACTATATCACGGCGCTCAAATTTGCCAATATCGACTACTCCACCTACCTGATGATCGATAATACATATACGATCGATAGTGTTGTAGATTTTGAACACGATCCGGAAGGTGCAGATAACGGCATTCAGCTCCACCCCGTTCCGGTGACCGATCCGAACACCGCGTCTTACAATGATTATAAAAATATCATTGACGATGTATTTGGTTACCGTGATTGGATCGATAACACCGAAAATACAGATGGCCAACCGGTATATGATGGCGACGAGAATTCTGATTCTGTTGCCCAGCTGGTAGACATGCTTTCTGCCAAAGCGCAAGAGGCAGATAACCAGGGCAAAAAACTCTACATTTTGACTGGCTTCTTAGATAGCACCTATTATGGCCGCAATGCTACAGATGCTGATGGTATCAACTACGGCATGACGAATGATAAAGGCGACATTACTTTAATGGTCACTTATCATGATGATACCACGAAGGCTGGGTTCTCCGAGCGTGTTTACAGTCATGTTTATCAGCAGCCGGTACCTGCCAACCTTTCAGCAGCTGTTTATGACAGTAAGTATAACATTGGTGTATATAATATTCATTATCAAAATGCAGTGTTCACTCGTGCTGAGGGTTCTTATGTAAGCAATTCCTACTATCCGGGTTATAGTGATGTTTTAAATATTCGTAATTCCACAATTGCCGAGGATTATTATACCAAAACTTTTGCCGCTAAAGGTATTTATATGTGGTATAATCCAACGCTGTTTGGCAAATCACCGCAGTATGCCCCGGGTGATTTGGGTTCTTTCGGTTATTACCATGGTGAAACTACACCAATATTGCACGATGATGGCGGTGACACCATGTTTGTAACCAACTCCGTACTTCGTTTTGAAGATAATTATCGTAACACAGTTTCTGGCGCAGATATTGTTGCTTCCTATGAAAAAACTGAAAATGATGAGGATTTTGGGGACCGGAATTATCATCTGGCTGCCGGTCCTCGCGCCAATTACTTTATTGATATTTCATCGCCCAGTGTTTCCAGCATAGCCGATTATATTACGGCAGATGAAATTTCGATTCCTCTGTATTATGCCAATATCTCTGCACCGTCTGCTAGAAATCAAACCCGTGATTGGCCTTCTTTTAGCAAAGAGTTCAACTGGAACGACGGCAGATATATGGCCGGTTTATATCCTGCCGTTAGTTACGGCATCGACTCCAGTCATCCGATTGGTTCAGAAGAAGGTAGCACAACGGATCCAAATTACGCATTCAAAGCCGATTTTGGCCAGGTAGAGGACGCTTATGATCCCGCTGTCGGGAATGTATTCCTTTGGCCGCAGCAGTCAGATAGTGCCAATGTTTGGATTTATGCCGATACAAGTGCGGTGCGCAACGAGATTACCGAAGATTATTCGTCGGATCAGAGTTACACAGCTGATTACAATTTCTATGTGCGTACAAAGGTGAAAGCACATGATCAAATAGATGATGGTTATCTTCGCCTTGCGCAGGATATGGAATACGGTGTTTATGTGACCGATAAATCCTATATCCGCACCTATTACGACACCATCACGGCCGGCAAGTATGCAACAGGTATTACCTACTATTCCTGGGAAGCTTACCGCGATGCCACCCGTCTTGTGGCCGATTACCTGAACAACTACATGGAACTGGCCGATTCTAAGGGCGACGACCCGGATGGTCAGTACAATGCAGACGGTGAATACGAGTTGAGCAAGAAGGCAGTGTATGATTCGTGGCTCGTTTCGGATGGCCGCAACTGGACAGTTGACCAGGTTCTGAAAAATGAAAACGGCGAACTGGAGCAGATGCTTTCTGCACATCCGGATGAGGTACAGGATGTTTACTGCTACTTGCTCAATGATGCAGTGCAGCGCCTGTTCTTGTTCGACTATTACAACGAATTCCAGGAAGCTTACAGTGCATACAAAGATTTGACAGCTTTTTATCCGTACACAACCTCTTCTTGGATGTCCTACAAACAGGCCGGTGGTGAAACGGTAGTGAATGCAGAAGGCGAACCGTACGAAGGTTTAACGCTGGATGCACTGGCACAGTATGCGCTTGGCGCTTTCGATAATCCCGAAATCACACCGGCTGACCCGAATAGTACCGATCCTTCGATTTACAATCCGATGAATCCTGACGGCGAATATGACAACAATTCCTGGAAGATTATTAATGACGACTTCTTCATGGACAAATACGGCGTAACAGCCAAACAGGTATTTGAGGATGCGACCAACCAGATCAACGAGGCGATCAGCCGTCTGCGCCTGAAAGCCGATTACGATGATCTGGACGAGCAGATGGCAGTTGCCGACACCAAGTATGATAACGAGGGACAAGGCGATCGTCAGCCTTTGGATGGTTCTGATTCCGAAGGTACTTTAAATGACAAAGTACCCGCACTTGGCAGCAGCGCTGAAGGGGATCGTTCCACCTCGATCTTTGACATCGACCGCTCCACGGTCAACGCGATTGCCGCATCGGATGCACAAAAGCAGGGCGCGGGTCACGATCGCATCAATGGCGAACAGTACACCGTCAGCTCCCTTGCCGCATTCGATAAGATCTACGATGAGATTTGGGACATCACAGGCAATACCACAACAACAGCTACCGACCCGAAATATACTGATGGTACTTCTGTTGAAGGTGCGATTTTGAGTGACCGCACGGGTGACGAATTTGTTGATGAAACCGGTCGATCTTCCGACAAATGGTATAGCGACAAGGTCCGTGACGACCAGCAGCGTTTTGCGAACACGGAAGAGGGCAAGGAAGATCAGAACACGCCCAGCACGGTACAGCAAAAGATCAACGACCGTGTCACTTGGGTACAGCGTGCGCTGGAATGGCTGGAACCGGTTGCTCTGGAAGATCAGTACCAGACGTTCGACTTCCTGATCGACGTGATTTCCACCATCGACTTCAACGCCTACACACCTGAAGGTCAGCAGCTGCTTTGGGATAAGCTCTATGAACTTCTCGTAGAAGGCGGTGTGTATGCTGTCAACCAGCAGCTGTTCTCCAAGACCAGTATGGATGAGAATAAGCTGGATCCTACAGATCCGCTGACGCAGATTCTGTACAATAACGGCAATGGTGAAAATACCTACTACACCGGCTGGAACGCCACCAACGTCGACGCCGCCACCACCGAGTTGATGACGCTTCTGACTGAGCTGGACGAAACACAAAGAAAAACATACACAGTTAACTTTACGGTTCAGTATATGAATATTGACGGTACAGAAAGTAACAGTGTTTCCCAACCTTATACCAAGTCTTATAACACGCCTTTGGATCTGAGCATTGAAGGTTATGATCCGAACAGTATGTATGCTTACAGCTGGGTTGTTAAGACTTATACAGATGACGGCAACAATACGGAGACGGTTTCCAATCTGCGCAACATCGGCAGCACATACACTTATAACAGCAATAATAATGCAGATATTACGGTGTATGTAACACGTGGTATGGCAGATCCGTCTACGGACAACGATGTCAACATTGTACCTGTTGTTGTTACTACTCGTCTGAACCAGCGTAATGAGGTAGCCATGAATCTGTCTGAAGAAGATCTTGGCAATTACAGTGTCAATGTAAATGGCGATACGTTATCTGTTTACAACACACCTGATGCGAGTGGTGATCCGTTCGCAGTAGTTACTGCCAATCAGCTTCCGTATCACACCTTTAACGGCTGGAGAATTAATTACAAAGTGCTTGGTGATGGTACATATACTTTGGCGCAACTGTACGATGCCGAAGATGAGTATATCACCATCTCTAACTCGTATACTCTGGAAGATTTTACCAATTTGGTAACTGTAAATGGCAAGAACTATGCAGGTGATTCTGCTGCTGACGGTTACGTACAGTTTGACGGTTATGTTGCAATCGACACTGCAACGTATGGCGCTGATATGCCTGGTAATTTCTATGCTTGGCTCATTACTGGCACCGGTGCTGATACTGAGTTGAAGATTGCGGCATATACCGAAAAATACTCCTGTAACGTGCCGAACGGCGGATATGATTTTGTTCAGGTCAACAGTGACGAAGTAGATGGCGAGACTGTCTATTACATTTATGATGCTGAACAGGGTTATCGTCAATTGTCGTCCGATTCACAGATGGTTGATAAAGGTAATATTCAGGAACTGGATACCAATTCTCTGTATTACCGCTTAGACAATCATCTGCGTGACTCCTGGAGTTCTATCTCTGAATATGATGCAACTTCCAGCAAAGTTTCGCTGTACAGCCATTTCACTGCTGCAGAAGATGTTCCTGAAGCGGCAACTGTTGTTGAAAGTGGTTGTGTTGCAATGTATGTGCCAACAGGCACAGATGCTGCCGAGTTAAATGAATCTCTTCAAATCAAGGGCGAGGGTGTCAATAAGTTTGTTGCTTCATCGTTTACAAGCGTTACGAGTGAAGGTCAGTATATGATGTCAATTTCATTCCCGTCTGCGGTTGCAGATACTGGTTATGCAGTTGCAATGCGTAGCTTTGTGACCTATTCCTATATGGGCGTTAATGAAAAGGGCGAATATGGGCAGATTTATCGTACCGTTTACAGCGATGTAAAATTAGCTGATTTGACAACTACGGCTGAGTAAGGAGGATGTATTTATGAAAAAGAAATATGAAACTCCTTCGATTCAAATCGAAAAGTTTGATTTGAAAGACCCGGATATTGTCGCTTCTTATGATAGCGGTAATAATGAAGGTGGCATGGGGCAGCCTGCACGTTACTTCGAGTTTTAATAAAAAAACCACCCGAGGAGAAATCCTCGGGTGGTTTTTTTATGTCTTATAAATCAGTCGCCGGTCGAAGCGCGTAAAATAACCTGGTGTGCCAGTGTAATGTTGCTTGGCACACTGTTTTTATTTTCAATTTGGTCAATCAGCAGCCGCACGCTGCTTGCGCCGATTTCTTCAATCGGCTGTGCCACGGTAGAAAGTTTTGGCCGCAGGATCTGTGCGGTCGAAATATTGTCAAAACCCATCACGCCAATGTCCTGCGGCACGCGTACGCCGCTGTCTAAAAACCGGTGAATGGCGCCGGCTGCCATTTCATCGCTCACGCAAAACAGCGCTTGCGGCAGCTCTTTTCCCTGCATGATCCGCTCAGCCGTGCGTTCACCGCCTTGCAGGGTGCAGTCATCAAAATAAATCCTTTCATCATCAGCCGAAATGCCGTGCGCCTTAAGGGCGCGTTTAAACCCCTGCAGCCGCAGTGTGCCCAGCGAATAGCAGTTGTTGAACAGCCCCGCAACTTGCGTTATCCCTTTTTGCAAAAGCGCATCTGTTGCATCAAACGCGGCCTGCTCGTCATCTATCGCTGCACAGGGCAGGGAACAGTCTGGAATGTGAATGCCGCCCAGCACAAGCGGTATGTCGCTTATATCTGTCAGCACTTGTATCTGCTCCGGCGTGTTTTCGTGCAGCAAAATGATACCGTCCACAAGCCTGCCGCACAGCATTTTAAACGTCTGCTTTTCCTTTTCAAAGTTGTCTGAGATATTGCAGACTAAAACATGGTAGCCGTTTCGCTCCGCTTCGCTTTCAATGGCGGCCGTCATAGCTGCGTGAAATGTAACAGATACGTTTGGCACCAGCACGCCAATCAGGTTGGACTTGCGCAGTATAAGTGACCGTGCCGTAATGTTCGGCCGGTAATTGTACTTTTCTACTGCATCGATCACTTTCTTTTTCAGCGCCGGGCTGACCGACTTGGTGCCGTTTAGCACACGCGAAACCGTCGCCGGCGAAGTACCGGCCATTTTGGCAATAAACTTAATATCTACCTGCAATGGATCACCGCCTTTTACAGTTTTATGATAAGCGTGTGTCGTTTTCCTGTCAAGCTTTGTTTGTGTATTTTGCATAATAATTTGGCTGAATCTGTGTTGAATTTGCCAGTTTTGCTGTTGACCCATTGACGGGAAAACGTTTTCCTATATAATGAAATCAGAATATGGAGGTATACATATGAAACTTGCGGTTTTGGGCGGCGGCGGTGTGCGTTCGCCGTTTTTGGCCAAATCCTTGGCCGTTGGCGCGGCCGACGTCGGCATTACCGAAGTCGTTTTTATGGATATTGACCGCAATAAACTGAACAAGTACGGCAAAATCGCGCAAAAAATTTCTAAAATGATCGCACCGTCCCTGTCATTTACTCTTACGACGGATGCGGAGAGAGCGCTGACCGGTGCAGATTATGTGATCACCACCATCCGTGCGGAAGGTGATGACGGCCGTGTGTTTGACGAGCGCACGGCGCTTGATCTTGGCCTTTTGGGGCAGGAGACGACGGGCGCCGGCGGCTTTGCCATGGCGCTGCGCAGCATTCATGTGCTTGCCGATTACTGCGCGCTGATGCGCCGTGTTTCCTCGCCGAATGTGCTTGTGTTCAACTTTACAAACCCCAGCGGTCTGGTCACCCAGGCGCTGCGTACTATGGGCTACAGCAACGTTTACGGCATTTGCGACGCGCCCAGCGGCTTTGTCCGTCAGTTGCGTGACATGACCGGCCGCCCGGACCTTACTGCCGAGTGCTTCGGCCTCAACCATCTTTCCTGGTTTTTCGATTTCAAAGACGGCGGAGAGAATATCTCGGAACTTGTCTTAAATCATCCGAATCTTTATATAGACACGGAAATGCGCCTTTTTTCGCCGGAGCTTGTGCGCCTTTGCGGCAATAAGCTGCCGAACGAATACCTTTATTTTTACTACTACCGCGAAAAGGCGGTGCAGTCCATTCTGCAAAGCAGCATGACGCGCGGGGAAACGATCCGTGACATTAATTTAAAAATGGACGCGGCTTTAGATCAAATCGATATTGACAACGATTTCGACGCGGCTTTTGACTGCTACATGCGCCATTACGCCATGCGCGAGGACAGCTATTTTGCGATTGAAAGCGGCCATAGGCGTGAACACAAGTGGCCCGTGTTCCATGCCGCCGACTACATAAAACAGCCTGAAAAAGACAGCTACGCAGCGGTGGCGCTCACCTTTATCCGTTCGCTGGCAAGCGGCAAACCGGTTGAAATGGTGTTGAGCGTGCCAAACGAAGGCGCTTTGCCCTGCCTGGCGCCGGAGGATGTGGCCGAGCTTAGCTGTACGGTGGATGCAGACGGCGTGCACCCGCACAGGTTTGCATCCATTCCGCCGATGCATGCCGTGCTGATCCAGGCTGTGAAACTGTACGAAAACCTGACGGTCCGCGCCACTTTGGAAAAAGACCGTTCACTTGCCGTGCAGGCGCTTACCGTGCACCCGCTGATCGGTTCCTATTCGCTTGCCGAACAGCTTGTGGAGGCATATTCTAAGCGCTACAGCGCTTATATAGGGGGCTGGGAATCATGAACGGCGTCGGTGTGATCTGCCCGGTTACAGTGGATTGTCTGTTTTCCGGATTTGATACATTTCCCGTACCGGGTGAAGAAAAGTACGCAAAGCATTTTGAAATGCAGCTTGGCGGCGGGTCCACCGTGATCCCTGTCCGCCTGCGCCAGTTGGGCGTGGAAACCAGGCTTGGTACATTTTTGGGGCAGGACACGCTGAGCAGTTGTGCACAGCAGCTTCTGGCGCAGCAGGGCTTTACAGATTATGTGAACCTGTATACAGGCAGCGGCTGTCCGGTCATCATCAGTTCGGTGTTTTCCTTGCCGCAGGACCGTTGTTTTTTAACGTATACCGAGGATTTTACAGATAAAGATCTTCAGGCCGATACGGTTTATTCTTTTCTAAGGGGCAGTAAAATCTGTTTTGCACCGGAAAACGTGGAGGCGGCGCGCCGTTTGCACCAGGACGGTACGCTTCTGGTCTTTGATGTCGGCTGGCACGATGATCTGGATGTAGAAAATTATAAAGAAATTCTACAGTATGTGGATTTCTTCAGCCCAAATGAAAAAGAAGCACTGAAGATGACCGGCTGTGAAACGGTCGAGGAGGCGCTCAAATGCCTGCGGCAGTATACGCGCTGCCCGATCGTGAAAACCGGTAAAACAGGTTGTGTGGCGTACGATGGGCAGACATTTATCCATGCAGATGCTGTCAGCAGTTTAAAAGCCGTGGACACGACCGGCGCAGGCGACAATTTCCTGACCGGACTCGTTTACGGCCTTTATCGTGATTTACCGCTGCAACAATGTATGCAGATCGCAAACATTACCGGCGGCTTGTCCACAACCGGCCTTGGCTGTTACGGGCGCCGTTATACACCTGACGACATTGCGTCTTACCTTTGAGGAATGTGTATGCAGACGCTGATTGTGATTTTGATTGTTTTAGCGGTGTTGCTGCTTTTATATTTTCTGCTTTGTGCGCTGGTCTTTAACCAGATCGCCTGGCGCAGGCAGATCCGTATTCCGTCGTTTTTGACCGATCTTGTTGCCGGCAACGAAGCACCGGACAATTACGAAAAGCTTGCCGCAGCCAAAACAGAAGAACTGCTGCAAAAAGGACTTGAAACGCTGGAAATGCAAAGCGGGCGCGACACGCTGCGCGCCAGGCTGTGGCCGGCGGCAGCGCCAAGCAAAAAAATCGTTTTTGCCTGCCACGGTGCCCGCAGCAGCGGGCCCGGTGAATTCTGTTTTAGTGCAGCGTTTTTACACGCGCAGGGCTATCATTTGTTCATGCCGGATCACCGCGGCTGCGGGGAAAGTGACGGCAGGTTTATGGGCTACGGCACCCATGAATCGAATGATGCTATGCTGTGGCTCGATTACATACTTAAACGCTTCGGGAACGACTGCGAGATCCTGCTTTACGGCGTTTCTATGGGCGCAGCCACCGTGCTGATGATGAGCGGCAAAGAATTGCCGCCCAATGTCAAAGGGGTCGTGTCTGACTGTGCTTATACATCGGCTTATGCTGAATTCGAGTACCAGCTGCGCACATCTTTCCATTTGCCGCCGTTTCCGATTTTGCCCACGGTAAATATGTGTTGCCGGCTGTTTGCC
>URDW01000034.1 GCA_900546735.1 uncultured Oscillospiraceae bacterium | reverse complement strand
ACGTAAAAACGTGCCTGCCCGTCAAAATGGTCGTCCAGTGGGTGGTGCGTGTGCGTAAATTCAAGACCCACGACCACGTCTTTGACCTTCGCCTTTTGCTGCAGGCCCTCCATATCCCACTGACCGATCGGCGCAAATGCGTCGTGGATCGTGCAAGTCTTTTCCACGTTGCCGATTTTGAAGGTCAGCGTACGGTCGCCTGCAACGCCGGCCGCCAGCAGATAAACGGCCGTTGCCTCGGCCGGCAGGTCAAGCACCTGCCCGGTCGGGATCAGTGCAGTGCGCAGGCTGTCTCTGTCGGCCAGGGTGAACGGGATGCCGCCGCAGCAAATCTCTTTCGGGAACAGTTCGTACGGCAGCGTACAGCCGCTGGCAGCCAAAATGGCACGCTTGCGCTGCGCGTTGGAAGTCACGCCGTCTGCGTTGTAGGGCAGTTCCAGACAAACTGCTTTCTCTTTGCGCGCGGCTTTTTCCGGCTTGCCGGGAACGATGTAAAAGGTCTTCAGGTCGTAAGGTGCTATGTCGAAGCAAAGTGCGTTGCCGGACACCTGCATTTCCTGCGCGTCCTCTTCCGCTGCGTTCGTTTCATAGGCGGCGCTGACCGGACAGGCAAGCTGCAGTTTTACACGTTTGTGTGTGCGGTCAACGCCTTCGTTTAGGCGGATCACAATGCCTTTGCCGTCTTCACTGCGTTTTACGGCGCGCAGCAGTACGTCGTTGTCTGAAATGGTCAGCAGGCTGAAGCAGTCGCGTCCGCATCCCTTAGTTTGGGAGCTGGTCTGAAAGGCGAGCGGCTTTTTGCTAAACAGCTCTGCATACATCTGTGTTTGGCTTTCAAAACCGTGTGCGTGCGCATAAATGCCAAAGCCGAACAGATTGCGGCCAATGTCCTGCAGATCCTGTCTGGCTTCTTTAATGAATGCACCGGCCGGCGTATGTATACAGGTCAGGCGCAGGGTTGAGCTGTCCGGTTTGTCCCAGCCGTATTTGGAATCGGAAAATACGCTGACGCCAAACGTGCCGCTGCTGTCCGTCAGGTCGGCCCATTTCTGCGCCGGCACTTCGTAAAGCGTGTCGGTGTTCGTCCGGCGCTGGATGGTGCCGAGCCCCAAATCATAAGTTGCGGTTTTGTTTTCGGCTGTAAAGCGGAATTCTGCCTTCAGCATACTGCGGCGTGACTGCCAGTCCACTTCGTTTTCCACGCGCAGGACCGGGCTGCGGCTGGAAAGGGAGATCACCTGCGTGATTTTTGTGGAAAGGTCGGCGCCGCGGGTCACGCGCAGGGCAATGCGCGACGGCCCTTTTTCCAGGATCTCGAACGTGGGCGTGTTGGCGTAGGCGTAGGGCGCGCGGTCAATATCCTCCTTGCGCATTTCCCAGGCAGGGTAGGCAAGAGACCCGGTGTCGTGCATCAGCGCCAGTTTGATGGGCTTTTGGAGCAGTTCTTTTTGCAGACGTTTGTCAAAAATGCTGCCGATGTCGCCGTTTTTGTTGAAACGCACCAGGTAGTTCTCGTTCTCCAGGCGGTGTGCGTCCATTTTCAGGTCGCTTTTCAGGCGGCAGGGCGTGTCGCTCGGCTCGGCGCTGAACACCGTGTAGGAAAGCGGCGCCAGTTCGGCACTGAATACGACCCGGAACGTTTTGCCGGATTTGGAGACGACTTGTGAAAGCTGCTCTTCACCGCAGCTGTTCGTGATTTTTACATATTTGGCGTTGTGTTTTAGGCGCACCGTCGCTTCAATGCTGTCAAAGCGCGTGTACTGCGTGGGGTTAAAGACGATCAGCGCCGCTTCAGGGCAAAACGATGTGTCGAGCGCTTCGCCCACGGCTTTTGCCGAAGCGCAAAGCTCTGTGTGCATCAGGTTCAGCGCTGTGAAATAATCGCTGTGCGCGGCGTTATATACATCCATGTTGGACGTGCCCGTAATGTCGTCGTGAAACTGGTGCTGAATGACTTTTTTCCACGCTTTTTCCATGGTCTTTTGCGGGTAGGTATGGCCGCAAAGCTGCTGCGCCAGCACCAGCGAAGCTTCGGTCACATCGGCCGCTGTTTCGCATTGGCGGTTCAGGCGCTTGGACATGGTGCGCGAGGTGTAGCTGCCGGCGCCGTGGCTGGTCATCAGCAATTCACCGTCGTACACGGGCAGCTTGGCTTTTTCCTGCTCGGGCAGGGCGTCAATGTCATTATAGAATCTGTCGGGTGTTGCGCTGATAACTTGGATCGGGTGGTGCGAAGCGTTTTTCACTTCGTCGCACACAGTCCAAACCGATTTTTCGTCCGGCGCGCCGCCGACGTCGCCCGTGCCGTACAGGTAAAGGGCAAACGGAACGCCGCTTTGGTTATAGTTGGCGGCAATTTTGTCATAGACCTGCTCGTTGGTCTGGATGTTTTCAAATTTGGAGCGGTAGCTTTTCGCGTCCAGTGTGGTATAGACGCAGCTGGCGTCGGTGCCTTTCCAAATGCCAAGGTCAAACGGCAGCGGCACGCTGCAGCCCCAGGAAAGCTTTTGCGTCGTAAAGCCTTTAAGTCCGGTGTGTGCCATCACGCTCGGCAGCGCTTTGCCAAAGCCAAAGCAGTCGGGCAAAAAGATGTCGCGGCTTTTTACGCCGAACTTTTCTTCAAAATAGCGGTTGCCGTAAAGGATGTTGCGAATCAGCGCCTCGGGCGAGGGAATATTGACGTCGCCGTTTTCGTATTCCGCGCCGGTCGGGTGCCAGCGTCCCTCTTTTACATAACCCTGTATCTTTTTGAAAAGGTCAGGGTAGTATTCCTCGATCAGCGCGTAGCGAAACGCACCTTCAAAGTTGAAGGTGTATTCCGGGTAGTTTTCAAGCAGATTTAAGTTTTTGGCGACCGTGTCTAAAAGGTAGTCCTCTATCGTTTTTTTCAGGCTCCAGCGCCAGACTGTGTCCAGGTGCGCTGTTGCCACCGCGTAAAGTCTTGTGTCCTGCATGGTGCTCACTTCTCAATGATCTCGTATGTAAATTCGTACTGCTTTTGCAGTTCTTTCACTTTTTCTTCGTTGTCTTCAATAAAAGTTTCGCTGTAGATGGATTTGCCGTCTTTCGAGTAGTCTTTTACGATCTGGTTGAGCGCCGCCCAGGCCTCATCCTGCTTGTCGTAGCCATTTTCAAATTTGATTAAAAATTCTCTGTGCTTCGGAAGTCTGACTTTCATATTTCTTTCCTCTTTCTTTATTTTAATTTTTTATAATTACATTATAACAAAGCTTTTCAGGCCTTTTCATCCAGCCCGTAGATCGTGCGGCACAGCCGCCGGCCGGTCTTCGTTTTAAAGTGTTTGTCATAGGCCGTGTGCACCGCGTTTTTGCTGCAGCCGTCTTCATGCAGATTGACCAGAAAATCAGCCTCAATCAAAATCTGCAAATCCATACTGTCTACATTTTGATAGGTGTGGTGCCGGCCGACAAGCTCACAGATACGGCTGGTCTGTGCTTCGGAAAAGCCCAGGCGCCGCAGCATTTTTTCCGCTTCGGGCGGACCCTCTCTTTCCTGCAGGGAACCGGGGCAGGCGCCGTATTTTTTCTCGCAGTTGTGAATGCCGATGTCGTGCACCAGGGCAGCCGCTTCGGTGATAAACTGTATATCGCTTGGCACGTTTTCACCAAGAGCAATGCGCCTTGCCAGGTCATGTACCTGAATAAAGTGAAAAGTGCGCCTGGCGTCGCCGAAATCGTAAAGCATCATTTCTTCGGCAAGTGTGTCCAGCAGCTTTTGGTTCATGCTACCGCTTCCTTTGCGGCCCGGTTGTGTGTGCAGCCGCTTTTTCTTTACCATTCATTATAACAAATTTGGCATTGATTGCAATAATTTTATCATTTTATTTTCCAGACATGCCGCCGCGTGCGTGGTGGTGTATGCGCTGTCACCGCCCGTCGCGCACAGCGCGGCGGCGCGGTCGCCGAACGGTTCTCCCTCTATTTGGCCGGAGAGCAGCCAGCAGGGCGTTTTGGCTTTTTGGCAAAGCTGCCACACGCGCCAGGGCAGTTTGCCCATGCGCGTCTGTGCGTCCGTTTTTCCCTCGCCGGTCACCACCAGGTCGCTTGCGCGGATTTTTTCCAGCAAATCGGCCTGACGGCATAAAAAGTCAAATCCGCTTTGTATTTCTCCGCCGAACAGGGCCCAAAGGCCGCCGCAAAGCCCGCCGGCCGCACCGGCGCCGGGCAGGTCTTTTACATCCTTGCCTGTGTGCTGTTTCAAAAGCGATGCCAAGTGGAAAAGCCCGTTGTCCAGTTTTTCCGCCTGTGCGTGCGTGGCGCCTTTTTGCGGTGCAAAAACATATGCTGCGCCGAGTCTGCCGCAGTAGGGGGCAGTTACGTCGGTGGCATAAAGAAACTGCACACTCTGCAGCTGCGGCAAAACACCGTCGGTGCAGAATGAATCGGCAAGCTCCATATCGCAGCCTTTGGGTATGCCGTAGGGCATGTCCTCTGCGAAAAAGCGCACGCCCAGTGCGTAGAGCGCGCCGATCCCGCCGTCGCTGCAGCCGGTGCCGCCAAGGCCCAGCACGATTTTTTGACAGCCGTTTTTTACCGCGTGCGCGATCAGCGTGCCGGTGCCGTAAGAGGTGGCGTTTAAAACGTCCCGCCGGCTGCAAAGGCCGCTGGCAGCGGCACTTTCGATCACGGCGGTGTCGCCGTTTTTGCAGTAATATGTATTTACAGATTGTAAATATGTGTCCAGTGTCTGCACTTCCACTTTTTCACAGGTACAAAGGGCGGCATAGCAGTCGCAGAAACCTTCTCCGCCGTCCGACAGGGGAATCACCTGTGCGCTGTGACCGCAGGCCTCAGCGCCGCGGCGCATGGCTTCGCCGGCCTCTCTGGCGGTTAAAGTGCCTTTGAAACTGTCAGGCAGAATGAGTATTTTCATAAAGCATCTTCTCCAGTGCTTCGGTAAAGTCCAAATCGTTTTGACGGGTACGCTTTTTTGGCCCTTTCAGGCGTTGGCCGCTTCGGCGCAATTTTTTGGAAATGCTGCGTGTTTCCAGCAAAAAGGCAATGTTTTGGCCGGTGATCTCCAGCCCGTTCTGGTCCAGTACACGGGCTCCTTTTGCCAGGGCCATGGCGGCCAGGCCGCGGTCCTGTGTAATCACAATGTCGCCGTGAGCCGTACGGTTGACCAGCGCAAAGTCGGCGCTGTCTGCACCCTGTGCCGTTGTAACGATTTCAGACGGATGATTTGTAAAGTCGTGTGCGCTGTCGCAAAACAGAACGCATTTTATTTGAAAAGCAGCGGCCAGCGCCTCTGCTTCGTGAATGACCGGGCAGGCGTCGGCGTCGATCAGCAGTTTCATTTCTATCACCGTTACTAATATACCACATTTGCGCCTGTCGGACAAACCTGATATAATGAACAGGGGTGTTTTTATGAGAATTTTGATCATCCGCCACGGCGACCCGGATTATGCGCATGACAGTTTAACAGAAAAAGGCCGCCGCGAAGCGGAATTGTTGGCGCAGCGCCTGCAGAAAGAAAAGATGGATTATATCTATTGTTCACCGCTTGGCCGTGCGCAGGATACCGCGGCTTACACATTAAAGGCGACCGGCCTTTCGGCACAGGTCATGCCCTGGCTGCGTGAATTCGGCAGCAATTTAAAGCCGCACGGTTCCCGGGCATGCTGGGACCGTCTGCCGTCGGAATGGACAAAAAAGGCGGCGTTTTACGATGCTGACAGCTGGTATAAAACGCCCTCCATGCGCCTTGCAGGAATTACAAAGGAATATGAATTTGTAAAAAACAGTCTTTTTGCGCTTTTAAAAACACATGGCTACGAAAACTGCGGCAAGTATTTTCGCGCCACTGCGCCGAACCATGACACGCTTGTCTTTTTCTGCCATTTTGGTGTAGAGTGTGTGCTGCTGTCGCTTTTGTTCGGTGTTTCCGCCATGCCGCTTCTGCACAATTTCTGTGCGCTCACCAGCTCTGTAACGACCGTTGTTACAGAAGAGCGCGAAAAAGGCATCGCGGCGTTTCGCTGCCTTTCGTTTTCGGACATTTCGCACCTTTATGCCGGCCATGAGCCGCCGTCTTTTCAGGCCAGGTTTTGCGAGGTGTATGCAGACGACACACGTCACTGATCGTTTGGCGGCGTCAGCAGGCGGAACACAGCGGAAACGATCAGTATGCCGGCTGCGATCGCAAATCCGGTCACAGCCGTTTCGGTAAAGTGAAACAAAAAGCCACTGCGGTTGGCGTGAATAATATTGAAGACCGTATAGTACAAATTGCTCCCGGGCAGCAGGGGAATGCTGATCGGTAAAAGCAGCACAACGGACGGCACTTTTAAAATGCGGGCAAACGTTTCCGAAAACAGGGCTGTAAACATGGCGGCCAGAAAGACCGATGTAAAGGTGGATGCGCCGTTTTGCACCAATAATGTACTGATGATGGAGGTGTACAGGCTGCCGGCCGCCACCGCCGGCAGGTAGCGCTTTGGAATTTCCATGCCTACGGCAAAGCACATCGTGCCGAGTGCGCAGGTCAGGATCTCTTTAAGCGTTTCGTTCATCCGCTTACCGTCAGAATGGCAAGGCTGTAACCACAGGCAATAGCGGCGGCTGTTGTAATGCCGTTGACCATGGAGAGCAGACCGGTGATCGTGTCGCCGAGCAGCACGTCTTTCATAGCGTTGCCGATGCTCATGCCGGGGATAAAGTTCATGATCGTGCCGATCATGATTTTGTCCGTGCTGCAGGGAATGCCGATGAGCGCCGGCACAATGGCCAAGAAGCCGCAAAAGGCACTCTCTATAAAAATGTCGGCTGTACCGTTTAGCCGGGGTTTGATTCTCGAGAACATTGCTTCGCACAGCAGAACGATCGCACCGGCCAGGCAGGCGTCTATTAAACTGCCGCCGAAAAATATGGCAAATGCGCCGCATCCGCCGAAAACGGCAATGCTTTTTTGCACTTTGCCGTAAACCGGCGCCTGCTGCGGCAATGGCCTGATCTGTGCTTTGCCGCTGCAAAGGGCGCGCGAGTATTCGTGTGCTTTTTCAATCTGTGCCAGGTTTGGTTCGCCGCTTTTTACACGTTTTGATTTTTCGTAGGTCACGCCGTCTTTTTCGGCGCAAAGCAGCACGAAGGATGCAATGGCAAACACGCTGATGTCATGAAACCCAAAGTGGTGCAGCAGCCGCGTTGCCGTGTCTTCTGCGCGCTGAATGCCGGCGCCGTATTCCACCATACGCGCCGCCATGTCCAGTGCCGTGTCAAATTCTTTTTCGTCCTGCCCGTAAATGTCCTTGTACATATTTCTATTGTGGGCAGAAATCCTGGCTTTTTGCATGAATTTGCACGAATTGTTTTTTGCCTGTTGACAAATGAAAATTTCGTGCTATAATATATACCACAACGAGGAAACGTTCCTCACAAATTTCATATCGCGGGGTGGAGCAGTTGGTAGCTCGTCGGGCTCATAACCCGAAGGTCGAAGGTTCGAGTCCTTCCCCCGCAACCACCGCCGAAAGCGTTGTAACAACAGCGTTTTCGGCTTTTTCTTTTTTCGCAGCCCGCAAAATTTTGGGCTTAAAAATGGAATTTAGGGCGCATTTAGGGCTACATGCGTTTTGTGGTTTTATAGTCGATCGAAAACGCAAAACGCTATTATTGCACTTTATTCACTAATATTTGCTTATATAAACAAAGCGCGCTGCCGGTCACATTGACACAGCTGCGCGCTTTGTGTATAATCTTTGCGGATAAGGAAAACTGCCGTAAAACGGTAGGCGGTCAAGTCTTGCCCCTGAAAGGGGGCGTTGCCTATGGAACTTTTAGTGATACTTGCAATCGTTTTGTTTGCAGCCACAGGGTACATAATCGCAATAAAAAAAGATTAGCCGCCCAAATAGCACCACGGTGCGGCTAATCTTTGGCCAAACTCGGGGCTGACCGTCTACAGGTAAGCTCCTTATCCGTTTTTATTGTACAGCGTTCAGCTGCATTTGTCAACAGCGTTTTATTACGCTGTTTTTTTATTGTGATACGGTTTGTGCCTGCGCGTTTTTCGCATCTGTAATGGCTATGCCAACAGCGCGCAGCAGGGAACGGTCGTCTGTAGATGGCAGGTCGTAGGAATAGTTCCAGACCATCATGCCGCCAAAACCATTTTCAATGGCATAGTTCGTCTTTTGTGTCACAATATCGGGCGTGTTGAAATAAAAAGTTTTGCCAATGGCTTCGTCGGTATAGGCGCCGTCGCCGGCTGCCAGGTCGCAGTAATCACGCCAGGCATACCAATAGGCGTCGTTGTCGGTCGGGCGGGCATAAAACGGCAGGCCAAAGTCCACCTTGGCTTTGTCAATGCCGGCTTTTGCAAATTTTTCGGAAAGCTCGGTGCACAGCTCGTAAGTTGCATGGCGGCCGTCATCGTCATAAATGTCGTAGAGCATGGCTTCCACACGGTCCACGGCAGCAATGGCTTCGTCAGAAAGATTGATGTCCCAGTCGGGCAGGGCAATGCCCAGCAGCTTGTCGCCCAGTTTGTTGTTCATGCGGACCAGAAAGGCATTGTACGCGTCCCAGTATTCCTGTTCGATCGGAAATTCGTAGTCAAAGTAAACGCCGTCAAAGTTATATTGGTTCACAACGCTCATAATGTTGTCTTCCAGCACGCCGCTTTCAAAAGCCTGCTTGTGCAGTTCGCCTTTGGCAGCCATTTGTTCGTTCCAGTCGTCAAACGTGCCGTCGGGATCCGGGCCAAGTACATTCAGGTAAACCGGAATGTCACGGTTGGCCAGGATCGGCTGCAGGTTTTCAAGCGCGGTCTCCATCATTTGCGTCTGCACCTGTAAAGCGCCCGTTTCGTCAAATGTAGCGCAGCTAAATAAAATGATGTCGGTAACAATGTCGAAATCCGCTTCACAAAGCGCAGCCGGGTCGGCGATGGAATCGGCTGTTATGTAAGAGGTGACCCGGAAATCGTTGATGTCGACCGGGGTGGATTCTGCGGTTTTGGAACAGCCGGCAAATGCGGCAATCACAGCAGCTGCACACAGACAAAGTGCCAGCCATTTTCTTAGCTTTTTCATAATACCCTCTCATATTCCAGATTTTACCGCTGCGCGGCAGTTTCATTATAACATGGCGCATATTTTTATGCAATAAAAACTGTGCCTACATAGACCACAGGCGCGTTGTCTTTCGTTCAGATGTTTTCGAGTTGCGCCAGCGCCGCCATGGCCTCAGCAATGATTTGACAGGCGCACATCAGTTTTTTGATTTCTACATGTTCATCCGGCTGGTGGATCACGTCTTTCTCTCCGGGGAAGACCGGTCCAAAGGCAACCATGTTTTTAAAGCATTTGGCATAGGTGCCGCCGCCGATCGCCAGCGGTTCAGCATGCTCTCCGGTCTGCTTTGTGTATACGCTTAACAGCGTTTTTACAAGCGGGGATGTTTTGGGCACATATAGGATGGGCACCTGCCACAGCTTTTGCACCGGCAGGCCGTACGCTTCTGCTGCCTGCTGGATCTGCTTTTTTACATGGGACGGGTCGGTTGTCTTTGGGTGGCGGATGTCCAGGGTCAGCTCCGTTTTTTTACCGTCGTACCGTACAATGCCCAGGTTAACGGTCGTATCGCCGGTCTCGCTATCGTGGTCAAAAATGCCAAGCCCGCGGCCGCATGTATCTGTCCCCAGTTTTTGCAGAATAAAATCGGCCATTTTCTGAAAATCACCGCCGAAACGGTTTTTTTCTACGGCGCGCAGCAGTTTGACGGCGGCGTTTTCGCCAAGCTCGGGCGTAGAACCGTGCGCGCCTTTGCCGGTGGCAGTGACGGTGGTGCAGCCGTTTTCATAACGAACGGAAATGCCGGGTGCTTCGGTGACCTGCAGTTTGCCTGCTGCCTTTAAAGTGCAGCTGGGTGTCACAATGTTTGCCGCTGTGCCGCCGCGCATTTCCAGCACGGTGATGTCGCCTTTGTCTGTAACGCTGCCGCCCAAAATGGCATTTGTCGTGCCTTTTTCGCAGTAGATCAGCGGAAAGTCGGCGTCCGGTGTAAAGCCAAGCGCCGGCTGCTCGCCGCCATGGTCATTATAATACTGCATGCAGCTGCTGCCGTTTTCCTCGTCTGTGCCAAACAGCACACGGATGCGCCGGCGCAGAGGGATCTGCAGGTCGCGGATGGCTTTTAGCGCAAACAGCGCACCAATGATCGGCCCTTTGTCGTCCAGTACGCCGCGGCCGTATAAAATGCCGTCTATGATCTCGGCGCCAAATGGGTCAGCCGTCCAGCCTTCTCCGGCCGGCACCACGTCCAGGTGGCCGAGCACACCCACCATTTCTTTGCCGCTGCCGTATTCTGCCCAGCCAACGCGGCCGTCCATACAGCCGGTCTTAAAACCAAGGCTTTCGGCAAGCTGCAGCGCATGATCCAGGGCAGCTTTCGGGCCGGCTCCGTAAGGCGCGCCGGGCTGCGCATTTTCCCTTACACTGGGAATGCGCACAGCTTCTTGTACGGCGGCAATGATCTGCGGTTGTAACTGATTCATTTTTTCATTTAAAGCGGTGCTGTACATGTTGTGTTCCTTCCGTAGAGTTTTAATATGACCTGATGTGTCGGTACTATACTATTATGCAATATATGACGATACTGGATCCTGTGAAACCGCTATGATCTTCCGTTTTGCAGGGGTTTCATTTATTTATTATAGCATAACCTCAGATATACGCAAAGCTGTAATTGCGTATTGGCTTGAGCGGGTACGGCTCTTATTATATATAAAAATGCGGCCGGGATACGGCCGCATTTTTTCGGTAGAAGAGATGTTATTTGTAAAGCGGGCCGTAGGCGGCGCAGGCGCGGAAGTCTGCCGACTGCGTATCCTCGGTACCGAATGCTGCCCAGGCGTGCGGACGGAAGATCTTTTCCTCCGGTACGTTGTGCATGTTCACCGGAATGCGCAGCATGGAAGCCAGGGTGATCAGCTCAGCACCCACATGGCCGTAGACGGTCACGCCGTGATTGGCGCCCCAGTTGGCCATTACAGAGTATACGTCTTTAAAGGCGCCTTGGCCCGTGAGGTTCGGCACAAACCAGGTGGTCGGCCAGCTCGGGTCGGTGCGCTTGTCGATCACGTTATGGATGGCGTCCGGCAGGTCGGCCGTGTAACCCTCTGCGATCTGCAGTACCGGGCCGATGCCTTCAACAATGTTGACGCGCAGCATCGTGACCGGCATTTCGGCTCTGCAGCGGAAGTGGCTGGAGAAGCCGCCGCCGCGGAAGTATTCGTAGTTGGCGCGGCACCAGTCGGTGGCGTTCAGGCAGGCTTTTATGTCATCCTGCGTCATTTCCCAAAACGGCTTCATGCAGGCGCTGCCGTTGGCGGCTCTGCTGGCGCCGGTGCCGTCCAGCGCCGTCGCGCCGGAGTTGATCAGGTGGATGAAACCGTTTTGTGCAATGCCGTCCGGCCGTACGCCCGTTACGCGCTCGCAGGCTTCCGGGCTCCAGTAGGTGCGCACGTCATGGAAACACGGCGCTGTGGAGGAAACCAGCGTGCCCAGCAGCATGGCTGTGCCGTTTAAGGTGTCGTTTTCCGTGGCGAACGGTGTGGGGGCTTTCGGGCCGTTCCAGTCAAAGCTGGAGGCCATGATCGCTTCCGTAAAGTCGGCGTTCGGCAGCCAGTCGGTCCACTGACGCTGCCCCTGGAAGCCGCCGGCTACGGCGTTTTTGCCAAGCGCTTCCTCGTGCCAGCCCATTTCGTCGAGCTTTTTGTTGCCGTAAAGGATGTCGCGCACAACGAGCGTCATTTTGGCAATGAATTCCCAGTCTTTGTCGGGCGGCACGACTTTGGAACGGCGGATCATTTCGGGCAGGTCCTTGCCCTCGTTCAGGTCAAAGCCTTCTTTGCAGTTCTCTTTGATCCAGGCAAGTGCTTTTTCATATTCATCGTGGTCATAGATCTCCAGTGTGATGCGGCGGATGATTTCCGACATGTCCACCCATTCTGCACGGATGCCCAGATATTTCTGGAAAAAGTCCGCGTTGCAGTAGCTGCCGGCAATGCCCATGGCCACGCCGCCCACGTTGACGTAGGCCTTATTCTTCATCCAGCCCACGGCAGCAGCACAGCGCGCAAATTTCAAAATCTTTTCGGCCACATCATCGGGCACGGAATGGTCGCTCATATCCTGCACATCCCGACCGTAGATCGAAAAGGCCGGCAGGCCTTTTTGTGCATAGGCGGCCATTACGGCGGCCAGGTAAACGGCGCCGGGACGTTCGGTGCCGTTGAAGCCCCAAACGGCTTTAAGGGTGCTTGGGTCCATGTCAAACGTTTCTGAACCGTAGCACCAGCAGGGCGTAACGCTCAGCGTGGCCACCACGTTTTCCTTTGAAAACTGTTCGGCACATTTGGCAGCCTCCGCACCGCCGCCGATCGTCGTGTCGCTGATGACGCACTGCAGCGGTGTGCCGTCCGGGTATTTCAGGTTCTTTTCAATCAGTTCGGCCGCAGACCTGGCAAGCGCCATCGTCTGGTTTTCAAGGCTTTCGCGTACGCCGCCCCAGCGGCCGTCGATCACGGGGCGTATGCCGATTTTTGGGTAAAGCATATTTTTCCTCCTGTTATGTATGTGTGATGTTTTTGAATCGTTCGTATGCGTCGTCCCACTGCGTACTGTGGTGTGGGGAATAGGGTGTTGTGGACTGGCTTTCGGCCAGGAATTGCCGTGCCTGCTGCATATTCTGAAATTCACCGAGCGTGTACAGCTGCAGCAGAATGTTGCCGAGCGCCGTTGCCTCGGCCGGTCCGGCCAGAACGGGCAGGTTCAGGCTGTCGGCGCTCAGGCTGCACAGAAACTTGTCTTTCGTACCGCCGCCGAGCATGTAAAGCACGTCAAAGCTTTTGCCGGTGCAGTCTGCGATCTGTTCCAGCGCAAAGCGGTATTTCAGGGCAAGGCTTTCGTAAATGCAGCGCAAAACGGCGCCGTCCGTTTCCGGCACGGGCTGGTGCGTTGCTTCACAGTATGCACAGATTTTGCCGGCCAGGCCGCCCGGGCGCGACAGGGCAGGGTCGTCCGGGTCAATGAAGCAGGCAAACGGTGTGCTGGCACGCGCCATCTGCTCCAGGTCGTTGTAGGTGTATTTCCGCCCTTGTGCGGCAAAGTCGCGCCGAACCTCCTGGATCAGCCAAAGACCGCTGATGTTTTTTAGGTAGTTGATCTTTTCATTCGCACCCAGTTCGTTGGAAAGGCCGGCGCGGCTGCTTTCCTGCGTTAAAACGGGTTCGTCCAGTTCGCAGCCGATCAGCGACCATGTGCCGCAGGACAAAAAGGCGGCGTTTTCCTTTTCTTTACAGGGCATGGCAGCCACGGCGCACTGTGTGTCATGCCCGGCTACGCTGATGACCTTGCTGCCTTTGTAGCTGCCCAGCACTGTGCCGCTGTTTACAAGCGGCGGCAAAAGGGAAGTGCGAATGCCGCATGCTTCCAGCACCGGGGCGCTCCATGTTTTGGAGACGGGTGACAGCATCTGTGACGTGGAGGCGATCGAGCGTTCGCAAACCTTTTCGCCGGTCAGAAAATAGCCGAAAAGATCGGGCATAAAAAGCAGTATGTCCGCCTGCGCGGCATTGCAGTCGCTCAGTAATTGGAACAGTGTGTTGATACCCATGACCTGGCAGCCGGTCTCGCGGTAAAGCGTGTGCCGCCCCAGGGATGCTTCCGCTTTTTCTAAAGCCGCTTGCGTTTGTACGCCGCGGTAGTGGCGGGGCAGGGCGATCAGCTTGCCGCGTTCGTTTAAAAGGCCGTAATCCACGCCCCAGGTGTCAAAAGCCAGCGCGTCGGTCTTGCCGCATTTTCGGCAGACGGTTCGGATCTCGCGCAGCATCATTTCCACATCGTGGCAAAGGGCGCCGTCTTCCTGTACAGGCACGTTTTCAAAGCGGTGTATCTCGTCCAGGGAAATGTTTTTCCCGTCATAACTGCCCCGGATGGCACGCCCGCTCGATGCGCCGAAGTCAAACGCCAAAACGGTTTTCATAGGTTGTGCTCCTTTCGCTTGTGCGTGCCGCCGCTCAGTCAGGCTTGTGCAGGGTTTCGTCGTCTGGGTTATAGACCTGGTAGCCGGGGTGACGTCCGGTCACACGGTAGTAACCGCGCAGGTCGATCAGCTTTTGAATGTTTTCACGGCTGATGTCATGGCTGCCGCCCAGGATCACGGCGTTGATCGTGATCTTGGCCCACAGTTCCAGACTTTCCATTCTGTAAAACGCTGTGATCACGTCGCTGCCAACGGCCAGTGCGCCGTGGTTTTCAAGCAGCATCACGTCATGCTCCTGCAGGTACGGCTCGATCGCGTCCGGCACTTCGGTCGTAGAGGGTGTGCCGTAGGGCGTCAGCGGTACAGAGCCGATCACGGTCACGTCTTCGATCATGTTATACATGTCCATCGCCTTGTGGGCAACGGCAAAGCCGGTGGCGCCCGGCGGATGCGCGTGGATCACGCTCATCACGTCGTCGCGCTTATCATAACAGCGCAGGTGCATTTTGATTTCGCTCGAGGGGCGGTAGCCCTCTGCCGCCTCCAGCACATTGCCGGCTGCGTCAAGTAAAATCAGTTTTTCGGGTGTGATAAAAGATTTGCTGATGCCGGTCGGCGTCGCGATGATCCGGCCGTCGTCCAGCCTGGCGCTGACGTTGCCGTCGTTCGCTGCTACCCAGCCGAGCTGCCACATCTTGTGGCACACATCGCAGATCTGGTCTTTGATTGCCTGTATATCAGACATAGTTCGCCTTCTTTCTAAAAATAGATAGGGTCTTCCCATCTTTAATTATAATATGTTCAATAGAATTTTCCTATAGAAATTCTCATAATAAAATAGGACAATCTTAATTTTTGGCGTGTATTTGCATAGGATTATGCTATAAAACTGCGTTTTGCTCTCTTTTCAAAACGTAAAAGTATGCTATAATAAAAAAGGTGAATGGATATTTTAATGATGGGGGATACGTTATGAAAAAACTGGGCTTTGGTTTAATGCGTCTGCCGAAAAAAGGACCGTTTACAGACATTGAACAGACGAAAAAGATGGTAGATGCGTTTCTTGACGCCGGCTTTACTTACTTTGACACGGCATACGTTTACCTTGGATCGGAGGCGGCCGCCAAGAAGGCGCTTGTCAGCCGTTACGACCGTTCGGCATTCACGCTGGCTACAAAAGTAAATGCGGCGGTGGCGCCCAGTGAGAAAGCGGCCAGAAAACAGCTTGCCACCAGTCTGGAGCGCACCGGCGCCGGTTATTTTGACTACTACCTTTTGCACGCCATTATGGAAAACAATTATAAAAAGTACGAGAAATTCCACCTTTGGGATTTTGCCGCCGAGCAAAAGGAAAGAGGCGTTTTAAAGCACATTGGCTTTTCGTTCCATGCCGGGCCGCAGCTGCTTGATCAGATCTGTCTCTTATACACATCTCCGAGCCCACGAGACACTGAGCGATCTCG
>URDW01000033.1 GCA_900546735.1 uncultured Oscillospiraceae bacterium | reverse complement strand
CTCGTGGGCTCGGAGATGTGTATAAGAGACAGGCCCAGGCTCAGCGTGAAAAACGACTGGTTCATGGCGCTCACCATGGTCTGCGCCACGCCTACCTCTTTCATGCGGTCAAAATCGGGCAGCAGGAAATAAGAAAGTCCCTCTTTTGCGCCGTCCATAGTAAAGCTGTTGACGGCCAAAATGACCATGATGGCGAGCAGTGCGATCATCATGACCTTGGTGACGCGCTCCAGGCCGCTTTGCAGCCCCTTGGCGCACACGATAACGCCAACCACAACAACGACCAGTGTCCAAAACGCCATCGTACCGGGGCTTGCCAGCATATTGTTGTAGGCGCTTTCCACGCCGGCTGTGTCCAGCCCCTCCAGCTTTCCGGCAGCCGTTAGGTAAAAATAGTGCAGCATCCAGCCGGAAACGCAGGTGTAGTACATCATCAGAAGGTAGCACCCGATCAGGGTCAGGTAACCGTGGATGTGCCATTTCTGCCCCGGTTTTTCAAGCGCCTGGTAGGCTTTTACCGGGCTTTTTTGCGAGGCACGGCCTACAGCAAATTCCATACTGAGGATCGGCAGGCCGAGAATGACAAGAAAAAGAATGTAGAACAATACAAAAGTTCCGCCGCCGCCCTGGCCGGCAATATAGGGGAACTTCCATACGTTACCGATGCCGATCGCGCAGCCTGCAGAGAGCAGGATGAATCCCAGCCGGGATTTTAGCTTTTCTCTTTCCATATGATCCCTCCTGAACAAAACAGAGCGTGCCGTTTGCATTTTGTTTTGCATGCCGCAGATTCGCTGAAAGATTTATTGCGTTTGCAATGCAAATGTGCAGACCGCACCTGGTTTGGGTTTGCGCCGCCTGCAGGAAAACACGGCGTTTATTTCCGGTGCGGTTTGAACAGCAGCGTTTTCATCAAACGCGCAAAGCCTCATGCACACAGTGCATGAGGCGTTTTGGTGTTGGCGTTAGTCCGGCGTCGGCGTTCTGCCCAAAATCTGGCTGATGCTGTCGGTAATATCATCGTAATCTTTTAAGATCTCCCGATAATATGTTTTGCCTTTCTCTTCAATATGATAGTACTTGCGCATTCTGCGCACACCGGCCGGCTTGGTGTAATCGCTGATATAGCCGTTGTCGGTCAGCCTGTAAAGAATGGGGTAAAGCGAACCTTCCAGCATTGTATAAACGCCGCCGCTGCGCTGCGAGAATTCCTGGGTGATCTGATACCCGTACAGGTCCTTTTCCATCAGCAGGTGCAGCACCAGAAGTTCTGCTGTTCCGCGTTTGAAATTGTCTTTATTCTGTCCCAACTTTATCACTCCTTGGGTTGGATTTCATGCTGATTATACCACAATAAATTCGCAAAATAAATATATTTTTAACGAAAAGGATTGGCTGTTTGCTTAAAGTTTGTGTACGTTTCGGCAAATTATCTACATCCTTTTCGCAAAAAAGCGAAAAAGTAGCAATAAATCGGTCGAATATAGGAGTTCTTTGTCTCAAATAGACAGCAGTCTTTATATTGTGTATAAATTCTTAATTTTTTATTTCTGAATTGTGAACAACAGGGCTTTCGTAAAAATCAGTACATTCCAATAATTTTGTACTATAAAAACAAAGGCTGTATGCTGTGTCCTTTTCCGGAACGTGTGTCTGGATTTGACAGTTTTTTTGCAGCGCATGCGGTATTGTGCAAATGCAATATATCTGTCGTGCCGGGCAGGCACCGAAGGCGCTGTGCGCAGCGGCTTACCTAGTACCGTCTGGCCGAGAGGGAAACAGTGGATTCACGCACGATCAGTTCTGTGTTGAGCAGAATGGTTTTGGAGACGGTGCTTGGGTTGCTGATCAGGTCGATCAGCATGTCACAGGCGGTGTAACCGATTTGGAAACAGGGCTGGCTGACCGTTGTGATGGACGGCGTCGTCATCATGGATATGTCAATGTTGTCAAACCCAATCACCGAGATATCCTCCGGCACGCGCAGCTGAAACTGTCTCGCCGCACGGATGGCTGCGGCAGCCAGAATATCGGAAATGGCAAAAAATGCGTTTGGGATCACATCGGCGTCCAGCAGCTGGCAGGCTGAGGCGTATGCCATATCAAAATTGATTTTCGGCAGTTGCACGATCCAGTTGTTCGGCACAGAGAGCCCTGCATTTTCCATGGCGCTCACAAAGCCGCGCCGCCTTTCCAGGGCGTAGCGGAAGTTCAGCGGCCCGTTTAAAAATGCAATTTTATTGCGCCCGGTCGAGATCAGGTACTCGGTAGCGTAACGGGCAGACTGATAATTATTAATAGTTACATAAGGTATGTTCGCTTCGGGGTTATACTCGCTGCACTGCACCACCGGTACGGTATTGTTGATTTTGTGCAGCGCTTCCACCGTTAGGTTATTGAGTGTGATCACGCCGCTTGCCTGCACGTTTTGCAGCATGTCGATAAAATCGTACAGCCGCTTGTTGCGCAGGCTGCTTTCGTAGACAAACACATTGCAGTTGTGGGCTTTGGCCGAAACGGTCGCGCCGGATATGATTTTTTGGTAATAATTGTTTTCAATATCGGGAATATTTAAAATGATAGTCGGCTTTAACGTTTCTTTTTGCGCTGCTGCCGGGGCTGGCGGCATGCCGAGCGCCGTCATCGCCTCTTCCACCTGCCGGCGCGTGCTCTCTTTTACAAGGTTGCTGTGGTTAAACACACGCGAGATCGTGGCGGGGGAAAGACCGGTGTACTCAGCAAGCATTTGAATGGTTACTTTTTTAGACATGTTTTACTCCGTTTGAATCGTACAGGCTGTATTTGATGTTATTATAGCGCCGTGTTGAAAAAAATGCAAATATTTTTCATAAAAAAATGAAAAGTTTTCAGAAAAAACGCTTGCGGATTCGTCTTTTTGCCTATTTTTAAGAGACTTTGTTATAAGAAATGTAGAAACCGTGACGAAGATATTGAAAGGGGGTGATGAAAATGGTAAGTTTGAGTTACAGGATACGAATGAATTTGAAAACATTTCATTTCGGGCAGAGGGGGCGTTCTTCGTGATTCGTGTAGGTATCATCGGCTGCGGCAAGATCGCACAAACGAGACATATACCGGAGTATCTGGACAATCCAAACAGCGAGATCGTCGGATATTATGATTTTAATATGGAAAGGGCGCAGGCGCTGGCTGAAAAATACGGCGGCCGCGCTTACGCGTCAGCCGAAGAGCTTTTGGCAGATCCCGCGGTCGACGCAGTCAGCGTATGTGTGGCCAACAACGCACATGCCCAAACGTCGATCGATGCGCTCCAAGCCGGTAAGCATGTGCTTTGTGAAAAGCCTATGGCGACAACGCTGGAGGACTGTATCCGCATGGTCGATGCGGCGTCGTCCTGTGACCGCTATTTGATGATCGGTCAAAATCAGCGCCTGGCCAAAGCGCATGTCAAGGCCAAGGAACTGATCGACAGCCATGTGATCGGCGATGTTGTTTCGTTTCGCACAACGTTCGGCCACGGCGGCCCCGAAACGTGGAGCATCGACCCGGGCATGAACAGCTGGTTCTTCGACAAGCACCGCGCGCAGATGGGCGCCATGGCTGACCTCGGTGTCCACAAAACCGATCTGATCCAGTTCTTACTCTCGCAGCGTGTCGTGGAGACGACGGCCAGGGTTGTTACGCTGGATAAGCGCACGCCGGACGGCAACCTGATCGGCGTGGACGACAACGCGTTTTGCATCTATAAAATGAGCGGCGGCGTGGTCGGCACCATGACGGCCAGCTGGACATTTTACGGTGCAGAGGACAACTCCACTGTGATTTACGGCACAAAAGGCATTTTGCATATTTATGACGATCCGGACTATTCGCTGAAACTCGTTATGCGAAACGGGGAAAAGGTGTATTACGACATCGACCGCATTCAGACGAATGACAACCAGACGAAGTCCGGCATTATCGACATGTTTGTGCATTCGCTCGTTACGCACACACCGCCGCCGATCTCCGGCGAAGATGTGCTCAGTGCAATGCGGGCTGTGTTTGCGAGTCTGGAATCTTCCCGGACCGGAAAAACGGTAAGTACGAATGGATAGGAGGTGATGGAATGAAGTTTGGACTTTTGAGCTCCATTCTGGACGGCTGGTCGTTTGAAGAGGTGATCGATTTCGCGGCGGAAAACGGCTTCGCCTGTGTAGAACTGGCCTGCTGGCCGCGCGGAAAAGCCGAGCGGCGCTACGGCGGTGTCAGTCACTTTGATGTGGATGCGGTCGCAGCGGATGACGCCAAGATCCGGTATGTGCAGGATTACTGCAAGCAGAAGAATGTAGAGATTTCGTCGCTTGCCTATTATCCCAACACGCTGGATCCGGATTTGGAAAAGCGCGCGGCGGCAATCGCACACATTATGAAGCTAATCGATCTTTCTGCGGCGCTGGGCGTCAACATGGTCACCACATTCATTGGCCGCGACCAGTCGAAAACAGTGGAGGAAAACCTGAAGATCGTTTCCGAAGTCTGGCCGCCGATCATGCGCCATGCGGAAGAAAAGCATGTGCGCGTTGCCATCGAAAACTGTCCTATGCTTTTCGGTGCAGACCAGTGGCCCGGCGGGCAGAACCTCATGACGTCGCCCGTGCTTTGGAAAAAGGTGTTCGATGTGGTCGGCAGCGAAGCGCTTGGCATCAATTTCGACCCGTCGCACTGTGTATGGCAGATGCTTGATTACATCGGCCCGGTCTATGAATTTAAAGACAAGATCTTTCATGTGCATTTTAAAGACATTAAGCTGTACCCGGAGAAGCTGAAGGCCTGCGGAACGATGGCGTACCCGCTCGATTATATGAGCCCCAAAATTCCGAGCCTTGGCGACGTCAACTGGGGTAAATTCGTCAGCGCCCTGACCGACATCGGTTACGAAGGTGCTGCCGTGCTGGAAATCGAGGATAAAGCCTTTGAGTCCAGTAAAGAGCGGATCATTGACTCGATCCACCTTGCGCGCGATTATATGCGCCAGTTCGTTATTTAAAATACGGCGCAAGCCGAAAAAAATAATTTATGGAGGGATTTTCATGAAATTTAAAAAAATACTGGCCATACTTCTGGCAGTAGTCCTTGTGGCGGCCACGTTCGCAGCCTGCTCAAGCGGCGGCGATGACACGGGCGGCAGTGCTTCCGGCGAAAAGACGCACATTTATGTGCTGACGGCCTCAGAAGACCACGGCTGGACCGGTTCCGTTGCAAAGTTTGCAAAGGAAAAGGCGAAGGAGATCAATGACGCGGGCAAATACTCCGCAGAAGTCATTACGGCTACCGATGCAGCTGACCAGATCACGCAGGTCGAAGACATTGTGGCGAAGAATGAAAAGAATATTGCGGTCGTTATTCAGCCGATGGATGACACCGTGCAGTCTGCGATCCAGCAGCTGGTGGACAATAACATTCCGTACGTTGCGTTTGACAGAATCATCGACGCTGTTTCTTCCACGGCTGTTTCCAACGTTAAGGGCGACAACTCCGGCATTGGCGCCGGCGCAGCCGCTTACTTTGTAGAAAACGGCATGAACCCTGGCGACAGAGTATATGTGTATCAGGGCGATACTTCCTCGGTAACCACGCTGCGTGACGAGGGCTTTACGCAGTACCTGCTTGGTGAAAAAGAATTCAACGGCGCAACCATTGCTGCTGACAAGCAGTGGACCCAGGAACAGATCGACAGTGCCATCACTTTCTCCGGCGCTATGAACTGGAGCCGTTCCGACACGAAGACGTCTTATGAAACCCTTATGGGCGATCCGTCCAACGCCGAGATCAAATGGTTCTATGCGGAAGACGACGAGCTTGCTATGGGCATTCTGGAGGCTTTGAACGGCGGCGGTATTGCCGATTCCACCAAACAGGCCATCTATGAGACCAAACCGTTTATCACCGGCTGCGGCGGCCTGGACGAGTATTATGAAGTTCTGCGCGGCAACAGCTATCAGGAGATTGCAGGTCAGATCGGCGGCGTTATGTCGGTTACCTACAGCCCCTCTATGATCCAGACGGCTATTCAGGATATGGTCGATCATCTGGACGGCAAAGAGGTTACCCAGGATCATGTGATCGCCTGCGAGAACGTGACGCCTGAAAACGTTGCCAACTATCAGTCCTTCACTTGATTCAGACGAAGCAAACAAATTTTATCCATCTGCCGCAGGCATCGCTTGCCTGCGGCAGGGTGATTTATTCAAAGGAGCGGTCAGCATGAGCCTTCTTGAAATGAAGAATATAGACAAGTCGTTTAGCGGCGTTCAGGTGCTGAACGGGGTCGGTCTGCGTGTCGAGACGGGAGAGGTCCATGCGCTGCTGGGCGAGAACGGCGCCGGCAAATCGACGCTGATGAATATTCTGACCGGCGTGATCCCGCGCGATGCCGGTACGATCGTTTTTGACGCACACACACTGGAGCACGTTACGATCAAGCATAGCGAGCAGCTGGGCATTGCGTTTGTGCACCAGGAGCTGAATCTGTTTAACGACTTGAAAGTTTATGAAAACATTTTCCTGAACCAGGAGTATGCGAACAAACTGGGCATTTTGTCCAAAAAGAGGATGATTCAAAAAGCGGCGGCACTGTTTGAAGACCTGGGCGTAAAAATCGACCCGCGGGCAATGGTCTCAGACCTGAAGACCAGCGAGAAACAGTTGCTGGAAATTTCAAAGGCTTTGTTTTTCGATGCAAAGCTGTTGATCCTCGATGAACCCACAACTTCTTTAAACAATGAAGAAGTGGCACATCTGTTTTCTATCATACGAAATCTAAAAGAAAAAGGCACGTCCTTTATCTTTATCTCTCATAAAATGCCGGAGGTCTTTGAGATCGCCGACCGGTACACGGTACTGCGCAACGGCCATTTCATCGGCGACGGCAATATTGCGGACACAGACCCTGAAGAAATCACCAAAATGATGGTCGGTGAAAAGTATTCTTCGCAGGATGTGTATGTACCGCGTGAAGCCGGCGAAACGGTTTTGGAGCTGAAAAATTTTTCCGGGCCGGGCTTTAAAGATATTAATTTAACCGTGAAAAAGGGACAAATCGTCGGGCTGACCGGCCTGCAGGGCTCCGGCAGCAGCGACCTTTTGATGTGTATTTTCGGCGAAACACAGGCATACGGCGGCACGATCAAGGTGGGCGGGCGCACGCACAATTCGCTTTCGATCCACAAGGCCATGAAGTCCAAAATCGGCCTGCTGCCCTCGAACCGAAAGGAAAATTCCGTGATCCCCGACATGTCCATCCTGGAAAACACCTATTTGTCGGAACAGACGCTTTCATCCGGCAAACCGCTCATTTCCAAAAAGAAAGAAGAAAAGAAGTATCAGCGCCTGAAAGAGCTGCTGAACATTAAGGCGCAAAACAGTTCAGACGGCATCGTCTCTCTCAGCGGCGGCAACCAGCAAAAGATTTTTATTGCGCGCTGGCTGAATACGGACGCCGAGATCCTTCTTTTTGACAACCCGACGCAGGGCATAGACGTCGGCGCCAAGGCAGAGATCTACAAGCTGATCCTGGAGCTTGCCCAGGGCGGCAAGACGATTTTGATCAATACGCTGGAGATCCCTGAGCTGCAAAAGGTCGCTGACTACTGCGCCGTGTTTTATAACGGCTCTATCATTAAGGTCTTGCCGCACGACGAGATCGATGAGCAGCGCGTTATGATGTATTCCACCAATGCGATCAATGCCGGGGAGGTAAGTTGAAATGGGAAAATTAAAAGGCAGTAAAATTACCAAAGGTATTTCCCAGTACAGTTTTATTCTTGTATTTTTTGTTATTTTTATCATTTACGTCATCACCAGCAACGGCCTGACCTGGAGCGGCATGATGAACGTACTTCGCCACTCGGCTGTGATCGGCGTGATTGGCATCGGCATGGGGCTTGTCTGTCTGACCGGTGCGATCGACCTTTCCGTCGGTTCCATGCTGGCGCTGGTCAGCGGTTTTTCCGTTATGGTGTTCAATGCGACCGGCAACATACTTGTAACGCTGCTGTTTGCTATTTTGTTCGGCGCGGTTCTGGGGCTGCTCAATGGTGTTCTGGTCGGTGTTGCGAAAATGCCGTCATTCATCGTTACTTTGGCGACAATGCTGATTTTCCGGTCACTGGCACAGTATGTGTGCCAGCGCGTGCCGAAAGATCTGATCGGCGGCGGCAGCTCAGTCTACCGGATGGATTCTTCCATAGACGCTTACAGTTCGTTTTACAGCTTCGGCAACGGCACGCTGGCCACGATCCCGATCGTCGGCATCCTGCTGATCGTATTTACAGCACTTTTCGTTTTTGTCGCCAATAATACAAAGTACGGCAAAAAGATTTACGCTGTCGGCAGCAATGAAAAGGCTGCGCACATGGCCGGCATCAACGTCAGCATGATCCAGACAAGCGTGTTTGTACTTACCGGTATTCTGGTTGGTATGGCGGCGTTTTTGTGGATCGGTATGAACGCTTCTTCCGACCCGGCTACAACGGGCAACAGCTATGAAATGTACGCCATCGCGGCAGTCGTTTTGGGCGGCATCAGCATGGCGGGCGGCAAGGGCCGCGTGATCGGCATTTTGTTCGGCGCAATGTCTTACACCGTTATTGACAAAATCATCGTTGCGCTGAAGATGGATTCGCTGATTAACGACACGATCAAGGGCACGATTCTCATCATCGTCATCCTGATTCAGGTGGCAGGCCCGCAGATCAAGGCCTTTATCAATTCCAGACGCATTGCGCATGTCAATAAAGCGGGAAATACGAAAGAATAATCGTTCTAACGAAATACACCCTCTGTTTCAGAGGGTGTATTTTTGTGTCAATTTTGTATTTTTTGCGTATTCCGGGGTGTTCCTGCCATATCAGTTTTCCATATTGGGTGTATTGCCCAGCCGTATTTCTAAAATGGTGTCATAGGCGTGCGGTTTTTTGTTGAAAACGGTAACGTGCAGTTTGCCGTTTTTGGCTTTTAGGACCGCTTTTTCTCCGGTCAAGCAGTAATAGGATTTTAATGTGTTGTTTTTGAAAGGCAGAGTGAAACATGTGAACGGCAGGCTGCTTAAAACATGCAGGTACACGGTGCTGCCTTTAAAACAGGAAGCGTATTTTTTCGTAGGCCTCCATATTCCGCCGCGCGTTGCATAAATGCTTTTGCCGTATTGCTTCAGCCAGCGTCCGATTTCGCGGATTTCTTTGGCCTCGTTGTCTGCAATGCTTCCGTCCGGTTTGCAGCCGATGCTTAAAAGATAGTTGCCGTCTCCTCCGGCACAGTTGATAAGCTGCGCCATTATTTTTTTCACGCTTTTGGGTTTGTTTGGCGAATAGGCCCAGTATTTGCCGAGGGGCATGCAGGTTTCCCACATTCTTGTGTTTTGAAAAAATCCTGTGTGTCCCTCCGGTGTGTCATAATCGCCCGGCAGACCGGCACGGTTATTGATTACGATATGCGGTTGAAGCGTGCGCACCATTTTTTCAAGTTCTTCAGCATTCCACATTTCTTTTGTGAACATGCCGCTGTTGTATTCTGCGTCCCACCACAAAAGGTCTATTTTTCCGTAATTGGTCATCAGCTCGCGCACGGTGTTAAACATGTACTGCTGGTATTTTTTGTGCTTCTCTGTTAAATACCACTTTTTGCCGTTTTTCATTTTAAAATACGGCGGTTTGCTGATGGCTTCGGCGTCTTTCACCGGTACCGGCTCATAGTCCGGATGCGTCCAGTCACGTTTGGAATAATATATGCCGATTTTTAACCCGACGCTGCGCAACGCATCGATTAATTCCTTTAAATAATCACGGCCAAACGGGGCGTTTGTAATTTTGTAGTCGGAATATGCCGTGTCCCACATATGGAACCCATCGTGGTGCTTGGCAATGATCACAACGTATTTAAAACCGCCTTTTTTGGCCATGTCGGCCCATTCTTCGGCGCTGAACTTGGGAAAGGCAATCTGTTTGGCCCAGCTGTCGTATTGCGCATCAGAAACGCAGCTGCCCCAGGCGGGATCCGGCAGCTTGTGCGTGGTTCTGGACCAGCTGATGTCCACCATGCCCACTGCCGAAATGCCGACGTGCAGGAAAAGGCCGTACTTCGCTTCGCGAAACCATTTAGCGTCCTGCTCGCTGGCAAACGGGTAACGGTCCCATTCTGCATCCGGGAAATAGGTGAACTCCGCTCCCTGTTTTTCTTTTTTAAAATCGCTTTGCTTCAACGAATATCCCATGGCTGTGACTCCTGATTTATCGTTTTGCAGCATGTGGCTGCGTACCGTTTTTATAATTATATTGTATTTCGAATGCAGGCTGTGTCATATATAAATGCTTGTCAAAAGTTTCAAAATCTGCTCATCTTTTGCAAATACCGGCCTGTCAGCAGGAAGGCAAAATTCGGCACGCTGCGGCATACGCCGGGAAGCAGAAAAAAAGACGCCGTATAAAGACGTCTTTTTCTTAATATGTAAGTATTTTATTTGCTCCACTGCAGGCCTTTTACACTGAAACCGTAGTTGGTGTCCAGCTTGTTTTTCTGCACAACGGCGGTCACGTTTTTAACGTTGCAGTCGTCGGAAATGGCCTTTACGGTGCCGGTCACTTTGTAGTAGTTGTTGCCGCCGAGCGACTCGACTTTGGTAATGGTGACCTGGTGCGTTTCCGATTCCACAGAGGGCGACTGGAACACATCGTTGCTGCTTACATAAGTAATGGGTGCGCCGCTCTTTGCAGCTGCGCTGTTGCATTCGGATTTGAAGTTTACAACAGTCTGTCCAAAATATTTAAACAGTTCAAGCACGACCGTACCGGAAGCAAATGTTGTTTCGGTGCTCGATCTGTGCAGCACGCTGACAGCAACGTGGGTGGCCAGTTCGGCCGGCACGTTCGATGCAGAGTAGTTGTATTTGTAAATGTTCGGAATGTTCAGCAGGGAACTGATCTTGTTCAGGTCGTCGGTGGAGAAAATCACTTCGTCGCCGTCATCGTCCACATCTGGCACATCGGTGCCGCCGTTTGTTGTCAGCTCGGGTGACGTTGTTTCGCCTGAATCGCCCTGCGTGTTGTCAGGGTTGGTAGTCTGGACCGTAATGGAAACATCTTCTGTCGGCACAGACTCTGTCTCGCCGTCCGTCTTGTCTTCGTCAAAGACAAACGTGGTGTCCACAGTGACCGGTTCGCCGTTTTCATCGGTCATGACCTCGCCGTTTTCATCCAGCACATAGGCAACGGTATTGCCGTTTTCGTCTTTGCCGTATTTTACGTTTACAGTTGTGGTAGATTCTTCACCGTTTTCGTCCGTAACGGTAATGGTCTCTTCGCCGAAGATTTCTTCCGAATCGGAAAGATTGGACGAGGAATCATTTGTTGTACCGCCGGTGCCGGGATTGGTGCAGGCGGCCAGCGCGCCGGAAAGGATCATAACGAACGAAAGCAGAAGCGCAATGCTCTTTTTCATTTAAACAAACACCTCAATTTTTTTGATAGTTCAATTATAATCTCTGCTGGAATAATTGTAAATCGTTTTGTTGGCAATTCGGCAAATATTTACGCTTTGTTCACGGAAATTTTACAAAATTGAGCAATGATAACATTAAATTCGACACTTGTGAACCTGGTGAATTTATGAAATGGTCTTTTCGCGCCGCTTTTTCCGGCATACTCTGCGCGCTTGGCGTGGTGCTGCTGTTTTTGTCCGGCTTTGTTTCGCTTTTTGCTTATTTGATGCCGATACTGGCCGGTATGCTTTTGATCATCAGCAATGCGCACTTTTCCGCGCGCATGTCGCTTTGTATTTATGCAGCCACTTCGGTTTTGGGTCTTATCCTTGTGACGGACCATGAGTGTGCGCTGTTTTATGTGCTGTTTTTCGGGTATTACCCGGTTTTGTCGGCATATCTTGAACGCTTGCGCCCGGCTTTTGTGCGCTGGGCCGCTAAGTTTTTGCTCTTTAATGCGGCGCTCACGCTTTGCGAATGGCTGCTGGTTGCCGTTTTTCGCGTGCCAATCGACGATGCGCTCGGCGTGTGGGGCATCCTGCTGGCGTACCTGCTGTTCAATCTGCTCTTTTGGCTTTACGACCTGCTGTACAGGCGCGCCGTGCAGATTTACGACCGCCGTTTCAAAAAGCGCGTTGCGCGTTTTTTGAAAGGGATTTCATGACGTATGCCTGCATTTATAGCCGGCATAAAAACGCCCTGTGCGGTGTAAAACCGGCAGGGCGCTTTTGGATGTCCGTATGTGCAGCTCATGTTTCTTCCCGGTGCAGCCGGGCAAATTTTTCCTGCATCGTCGGGTTGCCTTTGGTCAGTTTTTTTATGGAAACATCTTCTACTTTGTTATTGGCCAGGCGCAGCTGGTTGTCCGATTTCGTGAGAGCCTCTTTGATTTTCTGCAGGTGCGTGATGGATTTGTCGATCTCGTCGATCGCCTCCATAAAGCGCTTGTGCGCCTGGTTGAAATTGTAGGAAAACTTGTCTTTGAAGTCCATCAGGTTCTCTTCAAAGTGGGTAATGTCGATGTTCTGGCTGCGTACTGCCGCCAGTTCCTGCCGGTAGGCAAGGGCATTTAGGGCTGCGTTGCGCAGCAGTGTGATCATGGGAATGAAAAATTGCGGGCGGATCACATACATTTTCGGGTAGCGGTGCGAAACATCCACGATACCGGTGTTGTAAAGCTCGCTGTCGGCTTCCAGCAAGGAGACGAGCACGGCGTACTCGCACTTTTTCTCGTTTCGGTCTTTGTCCAGTTCTTTCAAAAAGTCCTCGTTTTTGTGCTTGGTCGCCGTTTGGTCCATCTCGTTTTTCATTTCGAACATGATCGAGATGATTTCCACTCCGTCTTCGTCTGTTTCGCGGTATATATAGTCGCCTTTGCTGCCGCTTCGGGCGTCGTTGTCTTTTTCAAAATAAGCGTTTTTAAAGCCGGTGGCGCGCAGCTTGTTGAATTCAATTTCACAGTGCTGCTCCAGGCTTTCGCCCACCATTTTGGTGGACTGTCTGGCCTTGAAGTCTTTGTAGTAGTCGATCATTTCGTCTTTTTGCTTCAGGCGGTCCTCATATGTGCGGCGAAGCGTGTCCTTTTGCAGCTGGTGCTCGTTTTCGGCGTTTTTGATTTCGGCGTTCAAAGCGACGATCTCTTTATCTTTGCCGGAAACGGCACGCTGCACGGCAAGTTCTTTTTCCGTGTCTTTTGCTTTCAGCTGGGCCTGCAGCTGCTGGATCTTCATCTGGCTGTCGGCAAGCTGCTTTTTGGCTGCGCTGTCTTTTTCGGCTATGGCTTTGCCGATCTCCAGCTGCATCGTCTCCTGCAATGTGCGTATCTGCGCTTTGTATTCGGCGATCTCTTTGTCTTTTTGTGCTTCGGCAAAGCGTACGGCCGACGTTTTTTCGGCCTTCAGTGCGTTTTCACGGGCGTTCAGTTCGCTTTTGAATTCGCTGTCGCGCACCTGCTTGACGATGGCGGCATAGCCGGCTTCGTCAACCTGAAAGGTCTTGCCGCAGTTGGGGCATTTGATTTCGTTCATGCTTTTTCTCCATATCTATATATAATGATTTCGGCAAGACCGCGTGGCCTTGCCGTTTGTTGTTTAGGTTATATGAATTTGCGCGTAAGCAGCGGGTTTACAAAAAGCGGCGAGATGTCGGCGCTGGCTATGTCGCCGGGCTGTATGTCGCTGCCGGTCACATCGATCGCGGTGTGCGACAGGCCGACTTCGCCGGCTACCGGGTACTTTTTGCCGCCCACGGTCACAAAGAGCTTTTCTTTTTGTAAAAAGCGTTTTCCGCTGCGCAAAACGGTGTGCAGGGTGTAGCTTTCTGTTGCCTTTTCGATGCCGAACCCGTCGTAGTGGCCAAACGGCACGATCGCCAGCTTGGTGGGCCGCGTCGTTTTAAACAGGCCGTTGTAGCCCACGCTGTAGCCGGCCGGCACATTTTTTACGTCCACGATCGCGGCCTCCAGCATACCGATGCGGTGGAGTCCGGTCGCTGCCTGGGTGATCAGCCGCCCTGTGAAAGCGGAGCCGATGCGCACGGCATCGAGCGCGGCGCCGCTTGCGTTAAAGAGCGCCGGCGAGTTGGCCGCGTGCATCATGCCCGGCTCAATGCCGTTTTTGCGCAGCTGCTCGGCGGTGTCTTTAAACAGCACCAGCTGCGCTTGTGTCAGCGCTTTGTTGGTGAAAGCGCTGGAAAAATGCGTGTAAATGCCGGTAAAGTCGATGTTGTCGGTTTTATACACCTGCAAAAGCGACTCGATCTCGCTCGGCAAAAAGCCGTAGCGGCCAAGCCCGGTGTCGATCTTGACGTGGGCTTTTGCGCGCACACCGGCTTTTTTGGCTGCCGCAGACAGCACCTCGGCGCTTTGCGGCGAGCCGACGGTCGCGGTGCAGCCGGCTTCCACGATCCGGCGCGCTTCCTCCTCTATGCAGGTCGAGCGCATGACCAAAATGTCTTCAGCGGGCGCAACGGCGCGCAGCGGCGCAATGTCGTCCACTTCTGTTACGGCAAAAAAGCGGATGCCGTGCGCCTGCAGCACCTTGGCCAGGTTTTGCAGACCAAAGCCGTAGCCGTTGCCCTTTACAACGCCGATAACGGGCACGCCGGCCTTTTTCTTGACGGTCTCAATGTTTTCATCCAGTTTTTTTCGGTCGATCACATATCTGCTCATCTGTGCAATTTGCTCCTCAGTTTGATGGCTGTGTTGTAGGCTTTGTACACAAGCGGCTGAATGACGTAGTCGTACTCGCCGACAAATTCCACCATGTAGCCGTTGAAACCGTGTTTAAAGCGCCACAGGCCGTAGTGGGGGTTCGATTCGTTGCGGATGTCGCCGCTGATGCCGCCGAAGTCGTACACGCGGCAGCCGCTTTCAAGCCCCCAGCGGATCATTTCCCACTGCAAAAGGTAATTCGGGTAAACGTTTCTGTGCGCGTTCGATGAAGCGCCGTACTGGTATTTCATTACGTTTTTGCCCCAGCGGATGGCCAGCGTGCCGGCGATCGCCTTGCCCTCATAGTAAGCCATGTAAAGGCGGCAGTCGTCACCCAGGTTGTCCATAATGGAGGCAAAGTAGCTTTTCGGCCGGGTCGAAAAGCCGTCGCGTTCGCCGGTCTCTTTCATAATGGCGGTAAAGTCGTCGAGCGCCTCTTTGCCCATTACTTTGACTTCCACGCCCTTGCGCCCGGCTTTGCGGATGCGGTTGCGGTAGTCGGGCTTGAACTGCAGCATCAGCTCGTCCTCCGTTTTGCCGGCGTAGTCAAAGCAGTACACGAATTTCGGCTGCACGTTTTCAAAGTCCAGGCAGCCCGGGTTTTGCTCTGCAAATCCTTTCTTCAGCAGGTGTGCTTTAAAAGCCGTGTCCTCCACGCTGATCTCAGGGTCGATCTTTAAACAGTAACCGTGGTATTCTTTGGCAAGCTTCAGCAGGCCGTCGAACAGCCGGTCGAATGTTGCCGTGTCGTCCGGGTCGCATACGAAGCCGCGGCAGCAGTAAAGCAGCGAGGCGTGCACCACCGGCATTTCACGGATCAGTACCGCGGCGCTGCCGCGGATGCGGCCGTCGTCGGCG
>URDW01000032.1 GCA_900546735.1 uncultured Oscillospiraceae bacterium | reverse complement strand
CACGATCGTCGGCGCCGGTGCGGCCGAGGGCGCTGTGGACGCGGCCAATATTCTGAAGCCGGCGCTGGCCCGCGGCGAGATCCAGGTGATCGGCGCTACGACGATCGACGAATACCGCAAATACATTGAAAAAGACGCCGCACTGGAACGCCGCTTCCAGTCCATTTTGGTCGGGGAACCGACGCCGGAAGAGGCTGTCGAGATCCTGAAAGGCCTGCGCGACAAGTACGAGGCGCACCATAAGGTCAAAATCACCGACGAAGCGATCGACGCGGCTGTAAAAATGAGTTCGCGCTATATTGCAGACCGTTATCTGCCCGATAAGGCCATTGACCTGATCGATGAGTCCGCTTCTGAACTGCGTTTGAAAGCGTTCACGCCGCCGCAGAACCTGCAGGAGATGGAGGCCGAGATCAAGCGCCTTTCCCAGGAAAAGCAGTCGGCCGTCAACGCCCAGAATTTTGAAGAGGCGGCCAAGCTGCGCGACAAGGAAAAGGAACTGAAAGACCTTTTGGACACCGAAAAGGACAAGTGGAAAAATGCCTCTTCCCACGATGTGCCTGAGGTAACGGCAGAGGACATTGCCGAAGTCGTCTCCAACTGGACCGGCATCCCGGTGGCGCAGATCACGAAAGAAGAAAGCGAAAAGATCCTGAATCTGGAAAAGATTTTGCATGAGCGCATCGTCGGTCAGGATAAGGCGGTTTCGGCCATTGCGCGTGCCATCCGCCGCAGCCGTGTCGGCCTGAAAAACCCGAACCGCCCGATCGGCTCGTTCATCTTCCTGGGTCCGACCGGCGTCGGCAAGACCGAACTTTGCAAAACGTTGGCAGAGGCCATGTTCGGCACAGAGGACGCCATTATCAAGCTCGACATGAGCGAATATATGGAAAAGCACACGGTTTCCAAACTGATCGGTTCGCCGCCCGGCTATGTCGGCTATGATGAGGGCGGCCAGCTGACGGAAAAGATCCGCAGAAAGCCGTACTCTGTCGTCTTGTTTGATGAGATCGAAAAGGCGCATCCCGACGTGTTCAACATGCTGCTGCAGATTCTGGAGGACGGTGTCCTGACCGATTCCAAGGGACGCAAGGTCAGCTTTAAAAACGCCATTATCATCATGACCTCCAACGTCGGCGCGTCGAAGATCACCAGCCGTAAAAGCGCGCTTGGATTCGGCGGTCCCGACAATGCGGATCAGAATATTGAGGAACTGGTCATGGAGGATCTGAAAAAGACCTTCAAGCCGGAATTCTTGAACCGCGTGGACGAGATCATTGTGTTCAACCAGCTGCAGAAAGCGGATATTGAAGAGATCGCCAAGAGAATGCTTAAAACGCTTGCCAAACGTCTGTCCGGCATGGATATTGCGGTCACCTTCACAGACGCCGCTGTTTCGGCTATCGCTGATGCCGGCTTTGATAAGGTGTACGGTGCGCGTCCGCTGCGCCGTGCCATTCAGAATAAAATCGAGGACCGCATGAGCGAACTGATCCTGGAGGAGAAGATTAAGAAGGGTGAAAGCTGCACGGTGGATTTTGCAGACGGCTGCTTCACTTTCAACGGCATGCAGTAAAGCCGCCGAAAAACGCAGGCATTTTTAAAGTGCCTGCGTTTTTTATGTTGTGTTTTGTCAGAAAATACGGTATAATATAAATTAACATAATAGTATCTTTATATTAAAAGGGAAAAAGCTGTATGAACAAAAAAAGCCTTTTGGTTGGCGCGCTTGCCGGGTTTGGCGCGGCTGCATGGTCGGCGCACCGCAACAAAAAGTATCCGCTTGCAAAGGGCTACGCACTTTTGAATAAGTTTTCCGTGCCGGGGGCTTTTGTTTGTGCACCGGTTTCGGCGCTCGGCAATGCCGTGCTGCAAAAAATGCCTTTGCCCGCCGTGCCCGCCGGGCTGAAACGGTGTTGTTTGCAGTTTGCAGCGCATGACGGCGTTTTGCTTTCCATAACGATGTATGAGCCTGAGAAGTCTTCGTGCCCACTGCCGTGCCTTGTCTATTTGCACGGCGGCGGCTTTTGCTTTGGCGATGCGTGGTACATTCACCAAAATGTGTGCGACTATGCGCTTGCGGCAAATTGCCGCGTGGCGTTTGTGCATTACCGCACTTCTGATTCATCGGCGTTTCCTGTGCCGTTTCAGGACTGCTGCAGTGCGCTGCAGTATATTTGGCAGCACTGCAGTGCGCTGGGCATCGACCGCAGCCGTATTGCGATCGGCGGCGCGCTGGCAGCTGCCTGCACACTTTGGGCCAGGGACGAGGCTAAAATACCGCTTTGTTTTCAGCTTCTTGTTTACTCGGTCACCGACTGCCGCATGCAGACGGCTTCCATGCGAGCCTTTACAGACAGTCCGCTTTGGAATGCACGCCTGAACCGCAGAATGTGGCAGCTGTATCTGCGCGACGGCGACTGCGGCATGCCGGCCTATGCTTCGCCGATGCTTGCGGACGATTTTTCTTCTCTTCCGCCGGCTTATGTGGAAGTGGAACAGTTCGACTGTCTGCGGGATGAGGGCATTGCCTATGCCCAGGCGCTGCAGGATGCGGGCGTTGCCGTGGAGCTGAAAATCGTTAAAAATACGTTTCACGGTTTTGACGTGCTGCGCAGCACGCCCATTACCCGGCAGATGCTTCACCGCCGCGGCGAAGCGCTGCGCAGCGCCTTTTGGGACGAGACGAAGTAAACGAAAACAGAAATTGGTGAGGTGTAATCCGGCGTGTATAATCCACAGTTGGAGACGTTTTTATGTGTGGCAGAATCGGGCAGTTTTAACAAAGCTGCCGAAAAGCTCTATATTTCGCCGCCGGCCGTAATCAAGCAGATCAATCTGCTGGAGGAGAAGCTTGGTTTGCAGCTTTTTGTGCGCACGCACCGCGGCCTGGTACTGACCAAAGCAGGGCAGTCACTGGTGCAGGATGCCAGGTACATCATCCAGTACTGCCGTGATTCTGTTACGCGCGCCAGAAACGCGATGCAGGAGAGCGGCGAGATCATCCGCATCGGCACCTCACCCATGACGCCGGCGCAGGTGCTGGTAGATCTTTGGCCAAAAATGCAGACATACTGTCCAAACATCAAGTTTCAGTTGATCCCGTTTGAAAATACGCCGGAAAACGCTCGTGAGATCCTTGGCAACCTGGGGCAGAACATCGATGTGATCGCCGGTATTTTTGATGAAACGATGCTGAACCTGCGCCGGTGCGCCGGGCTTGCGCTCTCGCGCGAACCGATCTGCTGCGCCGTTTCCATCCATCACCGCCTGGCGCAGAAAGACAAACTGACGATCCGGGACCTTTACGGCGAAAATCTGATGCTGATGCGCCGCGACTGGAGCCATTATGTGGACATGCTGCGCGATGACCTTTGGAAGAACCATCCTCAAATCCACATTGTGGACTTTGATTTTTACGATGTGGCCGCGTTTAACCAGTGTGAAAACAACAACTGCGTTCTGATGGCGATCGAAAACTGGCGGTATGTGCACCCGCTTTTGAAGATTCTGCCTGTCGAGTGGAACTATACGATCCCGTTCGGTCTGCTGCACGCGCCGCAGCCGTCCGACACGGTGCGCCGTTTTCTGCACGCGGCCGAAATGGCCGTTGCCGCTAAAGACGCCTAGGTGCTGTTAACTTTTTGGTTTATACAGAGTAACAAATCGAGACTTCAAAAGAAGTCTCGGTTTTTTTATAATGAAATCAGAAAGAGAAAGCGTGGTGAGAAACGTGTACAAAAAGATTTTTCTTGCCGCTGTGCTCGGTGTACTGCTGTGCCTTGCCGGCTGCAGCGCCGCAGCCCAGACAGATGCCGGCGTCACCCGGCAGTCCGGAGGTGAAACTTCAGTGCAGCAGGAAGATCCGGCAAATGCCTATACGGCGGATACGCCCATTGCGGATGTTATGGCGGACCCGGTGCTCGGCGATTGGGGCAGGCTGTTGTTCCCGGCCGACGCAGGGTACTGGAGCGGAGATACGCTCGGCACGCTTTCTCTGACCTGGTACAACAATATAGACCCGGATAAAACAGTGGAAATCGCAAATTATGTGCGTGCGCACGCTGCGGCCGGCGACACGGTTTTTTACGACATTTATACGCCGCAGGAAAAGGCGCAGGATCCGGCTAAGGAAGATACGGGGCTGTTCTTTTTTAAAGGTACGCCGGGTGCGCGGTTTGCCGTGTGCAATGCGGGCGGCGGCTTTGCGTATGTGGGTGCTATGCAGGACAGTTTTCCCCATGCGCTGGAGTTGTCCAAAAAAGGGTACAATGCGTTTGCGCTTATCTACCGCCCCGGCGCACAGACCGCGTGTGAAGACCTGGCGCGCGCCATTAGCTTTATTTTTGAACATGCCGACGAGCTGCAGGTCAGTACAGACGGCTATTCTTTGTGGGGCGGTTCTGCCGGCGGACGCATGGCGGCGTGGCTCGGTTCCTATGGCCCGACAGCCTTCGGCGGTGACGATGTGCCGCGGCCCGGCGCCGTTGTCATGCAGTATACCGGCCATTCAGATTATACGCAAAACGATCCGCCCACCTTTGCCTGTGTCGGTGAGGCAGACGGCATTGCGAATTGGCATACGATGCAGCGGCGCATAGAGGCGCTGGATGCACTCGGCATTCCCACCGAATTCCACCACTATCCCGGTCTGTCCCACGGCTTTGGCATTGGCAGCGGCACGGTGGCCGAAGGCTGGCTGGACCAGGCGGTGGCATTCTGGCAGGCGCAGATGTAAAACATTTTGCCGAAAACGGATGCGCGTTTGTGCTGTGTCCGAAAATATAAACAGCAACCATTTAAAACCAATGCAGAAAGGAAGCTTTTTTGTGAACAACTTTATTTTTCAAAACGCAACCAAGGTCTATTTCGGCCGCGGTTGTGTCAAAGAGTATTTGACAAGCCTTGCGGGTCAGTATGGCGACACGGTCCTTCTGGCTTACGGTGGCGGTTCCATCAAGCGAAACAGCGTTTACGACGAGGTCACTTCTGTCTTGAAAGCTGCCGGGAAAAAGATCGTGGAGTTCTCCGGCATCATGGCCAACCCAACTTATGCAAAAGTGCAGGAGGGTGCAAAGCTCGCGCGTGAAAATCATGTAGACATGATCTTGGCCGTCGGCGGCGGGTCTGTTATGGACTGCTGCAAAGCTGTTTCCCTGGCCGCTTGGTATGAGGGCGATGTATGGGAAGATTTTTGGGCGCGTCCCGGCGTGATCGACATGCAACCCCTGCCGCTCGGCGTCATTGTAACCGTGGCCGGCACCGGCAGTGAGTGCAACGGCGGCGCCGTGATTACCAATGAAGAAAAAAAGGTCAAGACCGGCCGCGATTATCCGCAGCTGAACCCGCAGTTTGCTCTGCTTGACCCGACTTATACCTATAGTGTGCCGAAAGCGCAGATGATCTCCGGCGGCTTTGACATTTTAAGCCACATCATGGAAACGTATTTCAGCGAACCGAACGAAGACAACGTTTCTGACGACATTATGGAAGCGTTGATGCGAAGCGTGGTCCGCAACCTGCGCGCCGCCATTCGTGACCCGCAGGATTACACAGCCCGCTCCAATTTGATGTGGGATTCCACGATGGCCGAAAACCGCGTGATCAAAATGGGCAAAAAGTGCGACTTCCAGTGCCACAACATGGAACACCAGCTTGGCGCTTACACAAACTGCAACCACGGCTGCGGCCTGGCGGTGCTGCACCCGGTCTACTACCGCCACATTTACAAAGAGGGTCTGCCCAAGTTTGTGCGTTTCGCAGAAAACGTATGGGGCATTGCCCGCGACGGCCAGAGCGACGAATCGCTGGCGCTTGCCGGCATTGAGGCGCTGGCAGCATTTATTCGTGAAATCGGTCTGCCCACGACGCTGCAGGAGCTTGGGCTTACTGATGAAAGCGCGCTGAAAGAGATTGCAGATTCCTGCGGCATTTCAGCCGGCAGCTATAAACCTATGACACACGACGAGATCCTGCAGATCTTTCGTGAATGCTATGCCTGAAAGGAGCAGTTAAAATGAAAAAACTAACCGCACTTTTGCTGGGGCTGGTACTTGTGTTCAGCTTTGCCGCCTGCAGCAGCAACACCGACAACACACCGTCTGAAACCGATCTGGCTTCTGCACCGTCAGCGTCTGACAGCGCCGCCTCTGACGAAATGCAGCCGCAAAGCAGCGACGGCAGCAATGTTTTGGTCGTTTACTTCTCGGCATCCGGCAACACCGAAAGGGCTGCGAATTACATTGCCGACGCGACCGGCGGCGATTTGTTTGAACTGGTACCGGCCGATCCTTATACGGATGCAGACCTGGACTGGACGGATGAGGACAGCCGTGTTGTCTATGAATACGAAAATGAAAATGCGCGCGATGTGCAGCTTGAGGCCGATACGGTCGACAACTGGGACCAGTATGACACTGTGTTCATCGGCTATCCCATTTGGTGGGGCATCGCCGCGTGGCCGGTCAACGATTTTGTAGAGTCGAATGATTTTACCGGCAAAACGGTCATTCCGTTTTGTACTTCTTCAAGCTCGGGCCTTGGTGAAAGCGGCGAACTGCTGGAAGAGGCGGCTGGCACCGGCACCTGGCTGGAGGGCGAGCGTTTCCGTTCCAGTGTGTCTGAAGAGGATGTGCAGGAATGGGTCGCGGATCTCGATTTGTAAATGCTAAAAAAGGCATATCCGACGCGAGCGGGTATGCCTTTTATACAGGTGCAGCATTTGCACCGGAAAGAGGGAACATAAAATGGGTAAAAAAATATTGGTTATATCCGGCAGCCCGCGCCACGGCGGCAATTCCGATTTGCTGTGTGACGCGCTGATCCGCGGAACTGTGGACAGCGGCCACACGGCGGAAAAAGTCTACCTGCAGGATCTGAGAATCGGCGCCTGCCGCGCCTGCTATGGCTGTCGTGGCACAGGTACATGCGTGCAAAAAGACGACATGGCGGCACTTTTGGACAAAATGATCGCGTCCGATGTGATCGTGCTGGCGACGCCGGTCTATTTTTATTCAATGGACGGCCAAATGAAAACGATGATCGACCGCACGCTTCCGCGCTATACGCAGATCCAGAATAAAGATTTTTATTTTATCGCAACGGCAGCCGCCGGTGAAAAAGCGATGGCGCGCACGATCGATGCGCTGCGCGGTTTTACAGACTGCCTGCCCGGCGCGCAGGTGCGTGGGGTGCTTTGCGGCGGCGGTGTGTACCAGAAGGGCGAGGTAGAGCATACCAAATACATAAAAAAGGCTTACGATATGGGCCGCCATTGTTAAGCGTAAAGTTTTTTGAAAGTAAGAATTCAGGAGATGACAGGCATTGAAAAGTGCGGCGGTTGTGTAGCTTGCCGCACATCGTTTCCCTTTTGGGGAAAAGAAAAAACGGCAGAAACGGTCTTCCTGCACGGTAAAGGTGCGGCTGGGTAGGCGCGTGTTTTGCAAAAAAAGGCGGTGCAGTTTTAAGCTGCACCGCCTTTTTCATGGATTTTTTTATTCCTCTACAAATTTGTTGTGTGTAAAGAGCAGGGAAATACACCAAATGGCTGCAATGCCGACCAGTGTAAAAATGATGCGGGCTACAACGGCGTCTTGGCCGCCGCAGATCCACGCGACAATATCAAATTTAAACAGGCCGATCGAGCCCCAGTTGATGCCGCCGATGATCGTCAGGATCAGGGCGATGCGGTTTATGATTCTCATGCTTTCATCTCCTGTATAAAAATCATTCGTAGTATGTGCTGTATGCATGATTTTATACAGAAGAATTTCTTACATGGTCGTTACGATCAGTTCAGCCTGTCCGTTTACTTCAAATTTTCCAAAATTTGCCGGCACAAAAAAGCTGTCGCCCTTTTGGAAGTCCATGTCGCCGATTTGGCCGCTGCCGTCAAGCACCAGCACGTTTACAAAAGAGGCCTCGTCTGCCGTAAACGCCATGGCGCCGTTCAGCGCACAGTGGTACACCGTGAAAAGTTCGCAGCTGCGCAGCAGCGTTTTCTGCCCGCCGGGTACGTTTTCGGCGCTGCCCTGTGCGGTCGTGGGGTATTTCGGCGGCTCGGTTTTTGCCGTGTCCAGCGCTTTTTGCACATGCAGCTCGCGCGGCTTGCCGTCTTTGCCCAGCCGGCCGTAGTCGTAAACACGGTAGGTCGAATTGGAATTTTGCTGGATCTCGGCGATAAACACGCCTTTGCCGATCGCGTGTACCGTGCCGGCTTCAATGAAAAACACATCGCCCTTTTTGACCGGCACGCTGTTGAGCACTTCGGGCAGGGTGTTGTTTTCGATGGCCGCCTTAAATTCTTCTTTGGAGATTTTGTCTTTGAACCCGTAAATCAGGCTTGCACCGGGCTGTGCGTCGATCACATACCACATTTCGGTTTTGCCGAATTCGTGTTCATGTACGCGGGCATATTCATCGTCCGGGTGTACCTGGATGGACAGGTCGTCCTTTGCATCGATCAGCTTGATGAGCAGCGGAAAGTCCGGGTATGCTGCCGCTTTTGTACCGGCTGTTTTTTCGCGCCCGGCGTTTTCCACCACATCGTGAAAGATCTGCCCGGCGTACTCGCCGTTCTCCACCGTGTTTGGGCCGTCCTTGTGGCACGACAGTGTCCAGGCCTCGGCCACAATGTCCAGGTCCGTTTGCATTTTGTACTCGGTTTTCAGTCTTGTGCCGCCCCATATGTTGTCTTTGAGCGCGGGCTTCAGTTTCATAATATACATAGTATCACTCCGCCTCTATCTTAGCAGAAAAAGGAAAGCCTTTCAAGCATTTTGCATCTGCATTTGCTCCCCTTTATTTTCTTTACTTGTTTTTTTATAAGGATTATAGTAAAATAACTGCAGCTTTGAATAAAACGGGGTTATTTTATGGCTTTGCTGACCGTGCAAAATTTAACATTGTCGTTCGGGGAGCGCACGCTTTTTTCCGATGTCTCGTTTGACGTGAAGGAAGGGGAAAAGGTCGGCTTTGTCGGCGCGAACGGCGTGGGCAAAACAACGCTGTTTAAAGTGATCACCGGAGAACTGCAGCCCGATGAAGGCGGTGTGTTCACCGGTAAAAACGTGCGCGTGGGCTACATGGAGCAGCACACCTGTTCGGCCGAAAATACGGTCTGGGACGAGCTGGTTTCCGGATTTTCAGATCTGATCGCCATGGAACAGGAGCTGCACGATATTTCGCTTGCCCTGCAAAACGGCAGCGGTGATACGGCGCGCCTGATCGAACGCCAGGCATTTTTAAACGACCGCTTTGTGCAGGACGGCGGCCTGACTTACAAAAGCCGCACGCGAAGCACCCTGATCGGCCTTGGTTTTACGGAGGCAGAGTTTCAAAAAAGCACCAAAAAGCTCAGCGGCGGCCAGCGCTCCAAGCTGATTTTGGCCAAGCTTCTGCTTTCCGATGCGTCTCTTCTGCTGCTCGACGAGCCGACGAACCATTTGGATATCGATTCGGTCGAGTGGCTGGAATCTTTCCTGCTCGACTATAAAGGCGGCGTCATTCTGATTTCGCACGACCGTTATTTCCTCGACAAGGTCACCACAAAAACGATCGAGCTGGAAAACCGCAAGCTGCGCTGTTTCACCGGCAACTATTCTGTTTTCCTGCAGAAAAAAGAGGCCGAGCAAAAGGCCATCCGCGAAAAATATGAAAACGACATGAAAGAGATCGAGCGACTCGAGGGCATCATCCGCCAGCAGCACCAGTGGAACCGCGAGCGCAATATCCGCACGGCTGAAAGTAAAGAAAAGGTGATCGAACGCATCAAAAGCCAGCTTGTCGTGCCGGACAGCGCCCTGCAAAAAATCCGTTTTCACTTTTCGCCAAAACTCGTCAGCGGCGACGATGTGCTGTTTACCGAAGATTTGAAAAAGTCGTTTGGCGAAAAACAGGTGTTTCAAAACGTTACGTTCGACATTAAAAAGGGCGAACGCGTTTTTCTGCTTGGCGCGAACGGCTGCGGCAAAACAACGCTGTTTAAGCTTCTGATGGGCGATCTGCAGCCGGATAGCGGGCGCATGAAATTCGGCGCCAACGTGCAGACCGGCTATTTCGACCAGGTGCAGGAAAAACTGAACCTGCAAAACACAGCGCTTGAGGAAGTGTGGTCGGCCTTTCCGGCTATGCCCGAGGCGCAGGTGCGCAGCGCCTTGGCCGCGTTTTTATTTAAAGGCGACGAGGTGTTTAAGCCGCTGCGCCAGTGTTCGGGCGGCGAAAGGGCCCGCGTGGCGCTTTTAAAGCTTATGCTCGGCGGCTACAATTTCCTGCTGCTCGACGAACCGACCAACCATTTGGATGCGGCTTCGCGCGAAGAACTGGAAAACACGCTTCTCGACTACAGCGGCACCATGTTTATCGTGTCGCACGACCGCTATTTTATCAATAAACTGGCCACGCGCATTTTGCTGCTGCGCCCGGACGGAATCTTTTCCTTTGTTGGAAACTATGATGATTTTCTGGCCTATTCCCGCAGCATGCAGGCGTCCGGCGCTGCGCAGCCGGTCAAGGCGGAAAAAGCTGCGCCGAAGGTCAACGACTATAAACTGAAAAAAGAGCGCGCTTCCAAGATGCGTAAGCTGGAGACGGCTTTGAAAAAACTGCAGGAAGAGATCGAGCAGACGGAAGAGCGCATTGCAAATCTGAACGAGCTGATCGGCGGCGATTTGGATTACGAGACGCTGATGGAAAAAACCAGCGAGCTTGACCAGCTTTCCGGCTACCTGGACATCCTTTATGAAAAGTGGGAAGCGGCAGACAGTGAATTGACTTTGCTTACAGATTGATTTATAATGTTACCATTCTGCGGCGCGGCCGATTCGGGGGGCTTTTTTGTGAAAAATGTTGCTATAATCGGCGCCGGTGCAGCCGGCATGATGGCGGCCGCTGTCAGCGCCGGGCAGGGCAACCGCGTTACATTGATCGAAAAAATGCCGCGCCCCGGCCGCAAGCTGATGATCACGGGGAAGGGTCGCTGCAATCTGACAAACGCCTGCTTTGACCTGGAAGATCTGATCGCGCAGGTGACTTCAAACCAAAAGTTTTTATACAGCGCTTTTTCGGCTTTTATGCCGTATGATACGATCGCGCTATTTGAGTCGCTCGGCGTGCCTACGAAAATCGAGCGCGGCGGCCGCGTTTTTCCGGTTTCCGACCGGGCAGTCGACGTGGTGGACGCGCTGGTGCGCTACGCAAAAAAGAGCGGCGCTTCCTTTGTGTTTTCACCGGCGGAGCAAATTCTTTGTGAAAACGGCCGCATTGCAGCCGTGCAGCTGCAAAACGGCGAAGTGCTGCCCTGTGACAGTCTTTGTATTGCGACCGGCGGCAAAAGCTACCCGGGTACGGGCTCTGCCGGCGACGGCTACCGTTTTGCACGCAGCCTCGGTCACACGGTAACTCCGCTTCGTCCCGGTTTGGTCGGCCTTGTATCTCCAGACGCGTTCTGCGGCCAAATGCAGGGGCTGTCTTTAAAAAATGCCGGCTTTGTCCTTTTGAAAAACGGCAAAGAAGTTTACCGGGATTTCGGCGAGCTGCTTTTTACGCATTACGGCGTTTCCGGGCCGGTCGTTCTTTCTGCCTCCAGTCATATTGATACGTTTTCCGGGGCAGACTATACTGTGTCGGTCGATCTGAAGCCCGCGCTGGACGATAAAAAGCTGGACGAACGCATTTTGCGTGATTTCTCGGCGGCGGCAAACCGCAATTTCTCCAATGCGCTCGGTGCGCTGCTGCCGGCCAAAATGATTTCGGTCGCTGTGGCGCGCAGCGGCATTAGCGCAGACAAAAAGGTCAACCAGATCACGCACGGCGAACGCGCCGGCCTTGTCAGGCTTTTGAAAAACTTTTCGCTTCGCGTTACAGACTTTCGCCCCATCGAAGAGGCCATCATTACGCGCGGCGGCGTGGATGTGCGCGAGATCGACCCGAAAACGATGCGTTCCAAACGGATCGATAATCTTTATTTCGCCGGTGAGGTGCTTGATGTAGACGCCTATACCGGCGGGTACAACCTGCAGATCGCTTTTTCAACCGGCTATCTGTGCGGGAAAAATATGTGAGGTGTTCGTGTTTATGATCAACATTGCGATCGACGGCCCTGCGGGTGCCGGCAAAAGTACCATCGCCAAGGGCGTGGCTGCACGGCTTGGGTTTATTTACGTGGACACGGGTGCGCTGTACCGCACGGTGGCGCTCGCCTGTGTGCGCGCCGGCGTGGACCCGGCCGACGAAAAGGCGGTCGGGGAAGAGCTGAAAAAGATCCGTGTGGAGCTGGGCTTTAAAGACGGCACACAGCTCGTTTACCTGAATGGGGAAGAGGTCGGCGACCAGATCCGCACGCCGCAGATCTCAATGTGCACGTCCACCGTTTCTAAAATACCGGCGGTGCGCGCGTTTTTGCTGGATCTGCAGCGTGATATTGCGGCGAAGCACAACATTCTAATGGATGGCCGCGACATTGCCACCGTGGTGCTGCCGAATGCGGATTTGAAAGTTTTTCTGTTCGCGTCTGCTGAATGCCGCGCAGAGCGCCGCTATAAAGAACTGGTGGAAAAGGGTCAGAATGTCACTTATGACGATGTGCTGGCCGATATCAAACAGCGCGATTATCAGGATTCCCATCGTGAAATTGCGCCACTGAAGCCGGCCGAGGACGCCGTGATGTTCGACACGACCGGCTACGACCTGCCGACCTCGATCGATAAAATGATTGGGTTAATTCATGAAAGATTTGGAGAAGTGTGATGAAAGAGTTTGATTACAGCGCAGTGCCGCATTACAAATTTTATGGCTTTGTCAAAAAGGTCTTTGGTCCGGTTTTAAAACGGCTTTATAATGTTGAATATAAGGGGCTGGAAAATGTTCCTGCCGGTGAATCCGGCTACATAGTGGCCATCAACCACACCTGCATGCTCGACCCGGTTTTTGTCTCTATGCCGAAAAAAGTGCCGGCGCTGCACTTTATGGCCAAGTCCGAGCTGTTTGAAAACCCGGTCGTTGCCTGGGTCATTACGCATGTGTATGGCTTTCCGGTGCACCGCGGCAAGGGCGATACGTCGGCTATCGATTACGGCATCAAACTGATCCGTGAGGGGCATATAATGGCCATCTGTCCGGAGGGCCGCCGTGTAAAAGACAAAAACGGTGTGCCGCAGCATGCCAAAGCCGGCGTTGCCGTGATCGCGCATGCTACGGGGGCTGATGTTCTGCCGGTCGCGATCTGCAGCCGCGGCCCCATTAAGCCGTTTAAAAAGGTCGTTGTTTCGTACGGTAAAATGATCAAAAATGAAGATCTGCAGATGACGGACGACGCCAAGCCGTCACAGATCAAGGCGGCAGCCAATATGGTCATGAAAGAAATTCTCGATTTGTGGGAGGCAGAAGTTTGACAGTTCGTCTTGCCAAAACCGCCGGGTTCTGCTTTGGTGTGGACCGTGCGGTGCAGCTTGTGTATGCTTTGCTTGAAAAAGGGGAAAAGGTCTGCACACTCGGGCCGATCATCCACAATCCGCAGCTGGTTGCGGATCTTGCGGCGCGCGGCGTGAAGATCATTGACGACGTTGCCGAGGCACCCGAGGGGTACACGGTCATTGTGCGTACGCACGGCGTACCCAAAGATGTGATGGATGCGCTCGCCGGCAGAAAGATAAAATACGCCAATGCCACCTGCCCGTTCGTGCAGAAGATCCACCGCATTGTGCAGAATCAGCCGGATGGTACGGCAGTGCTGATTGCAGGGGACGAAAAGCACCCAGAGGTGCAGGGCATCCGCAGCTACTGCGGCGCTTCCTCCTTTGTGTTTAAAAATGCACAGGAACTCGAAAATATCTTAAAAAACAACAATTTGGCAGATTCTGCACATCTGATTTGTGTTTCTCAGACCACTTTCAGCAAAAAAGAATGGGAAAATTGCAAGAAATTTCTTAAAAAGGTATGTACAAACTGCGAAATTTTTGATACAATATGCAGTGCAACGGCCGAGAGGCAGGCAGAAGCCGCTGAACTTTCCAAGGAATGCGACGCTATGCTTGTGATCGGCGGCCGGCATAGTTCTAACACCTGTAAATTACGAGATGTATGCAAGGAAAATGCGAAAACTTTTCTCATTGAAACGGTCGATGAGTTGAAAGATATTGATTTATCCTCGTATGCCGCTATAGGTGTTACTGCGGGTGCATCAACGCCTGCGGGGATAATCAAGGAGGTACTCAATTCCATGTCCGAAGAAAAAATTGAAAAGGAAGTTGAAACAACTTCAGCCGTCACTGAAGAAGTTGTGGAGACAGCAGATCATGCTGAAAAGGCTGCTGAGCCTGCTGTTGAAGCATCTGCTGATGGTGAGGCGTCCTTTGAAGAGATGCTCGAAGCGTCTTTCGGTGAAAACGACAACAGCAAAATCGTGCGCGGTACGGTTGTGAATGTGACCAACACAGAGGTTTTCGTGGACATCCACGGCAGAAAGCACACCGGCGTGATCGCGCTTGACGATCTCAGCGCACAGCATATCGACAAGTGCAGCGATGTTGTTTCCGTCGGTGACGAGCTTGATCTTGTCATCATGAAGACCGACGACCAGGACGGCGTCCTGAAGCTGTCTAAGCGTCTGTTTGACTCCATGAAAGGCTGGAACGACGTTGTGGCTGCTTACGAAGCCGACGAAGTGCTGGAGGGTGAAGTGACCAAAGTTGTGCGCGGCGGTATCGTTGTGGCAACCAAGGGCACGACCGTGTTCATTCCGGCTGCACTTTCCGGTCTTTCCCGTAACGAAGACCTTTCCACACTGGTTGGCCAGACCGTTAAGTTCAAAATCATTGATGTAAACAACCAGAGAAGAAGAGCCAAAGGTTCTATCAAGGTTGTGCTGAACGCCGAGAGAAAAGCCAGAAAAGAAGCGCTGCTTGCCGAAATGAAAGTCGGCGACAAGTACACCGGCGTTGTCAAATCTCTGACCAGCTACGGTGCGTTTGTGGACATTGGCGGCGTAGTCGGCATGATCCACATTTCCGAGCTTTCCTGGACGCGCATCAAGCATCCGTCTGAGGTTGTGAATGTCGGCGACACAGTGGAAGTTACTGTGAAGTCGCTGGACAACGACCGCATTTCCTTCAGCTACAAGAAGACTGAGGACAATCCGTGGGAGATCCTGAAGCGTGATTACCCGGTCGGCACAGATCTTACCGGCACCATTACAGGTATCACGACTTTCGGTGCTTTTGCCACGGTCATTCCCGGCATCCAGGGTCTGATCCACGTTTCTGAAATTTCCAACGAGCGTGTCAAGACGCCTGCGGATGTTCTGAAGGTCGGCGACGAAGTCAAATTCCGCATCATCGGCATCGACTTCGACAAGAAGCACGTCAGCCTTTCCATGAAAGCGCTTTTGAACGATGACGACGAAGTGATCGAAGCCCTTCAGTCCGACGAGGACGCTGAATAAAGCCAATACGTTTCACGTACATAACCCCGGCACAATTTGTGCCGGGGTTTTTGTCTGCGCAGTGCCGTTTTTGTATCTGCAAAAGCGGCGCTTTTTTTGTGTTTCATTTCGTGTCTATTCAAATTTAAACAGATCGTTCGGCGTGCATTCCAAAATGTCGCACAGCTTTTCGATCGTTTCCAGTTGTAGGCCGGTCAGCGTGTTGTCGCAAATTTTGTTTACCGTTTTGTACGTCGTCTGCATCTGCTTTACCAGCCAGTAACGCGTTTTGTGCTTTTCGTCCAGCAGTTCCTGCACTTTCATCTCCAGCATGCCCATCACCGGATAAAATTGTAACATGCCTGTACCGATTATATAATTGACCGCTTGGTACTGTAC
>URDW01000031.1 GCA_900546735.1 uncultured Oscillospiraceae bacterium | reverse complement strand
TCTCGTGGGCTCGGAGATGTGTATAAGAGACAGCTGCCGGTTTGGGCTATAATATCTAAATAAAAATATTTTATGCCTGCTTATTTTGCGGCATATTTTCAGGAGAGAGCCATGCCAAATACTACCAAGACTGTATCCAAAGAAGAACTGCTTCGGCAAAGTGAATACGAGGTCAAGCTCTCTTCCGTGCTGGCACGCCGCTACGGCGCGCATGTGCCGGTTTGCGTTGTCACGTTCGGCTGCCAGCAGAACGTGGCCGACAGCGAGAAGATCAAGGGCATGTTAAAGCAGGCCGGCTGCACGTTTACCGACGACCCGCTTTCAGCCAAGATCATTTTGTTCAACACCTGCGCCGTGCGCGAGCATGCGGAGCAGCGCGTGTTCGGCAACGTCGGCGCACTCAAGCAGTATAAGCAGCAAAACCGCGATGTGGTCATTGGCCTTTGCGGCTGCATGATGCAGCAGCCCCATATTGCCGAAAAAGTTAAAAAAAGCTTCCCGTTTGTGGATCTTGTGTTTGGCACGCATGTCATTTACCGGCTGCCGGAGCTGCTGTTTAAAACGCTGACCGGGGGCAAGCGCGTGTTTGAGCTGCCCGATTCGGACGGCGTCATCGCCGAGGGCGTACCCGTTGTGCGCGATGACGACAAAAAGGCGTGGATCCCGATTATGTACGGCTGCAACAACTTCTGCTCTTACTGCATCGTGCCGTATGTGCGCGGGCGCGAGCGCAGCCGCAGCGCCGAAGCGGTGCTTTGCGAGGCGCAGGAGCTGATCCAAAAAGGCTATAAAGAGATCACGCTGCTTGGCCAAAACGTCAACTCCTACGGCAAGGACCTGCAGCCGCAGGTCAGCTTTTCCGAGCTGCTGCGGCGCATCAACGCACTGCCCGGCGACTTCCGCGTCCGGTTCATGACGAGCCACCCGAAGGACTGCACGCACGAACTGCTCGACACCATGGCTGCGTGCGACAAAGTCGCCAAGCACCTGCACCTGCCGTTTCAAAGCGGCAATGACCGCGTGCTAAAAGCAATGAACCGCGGTTATACGCGTGAAAAGTACATAGAACTGATCGACTATGCCCGCGAAAAAATGGGCGACGCGCTGTCGCTGACGAGCGACGTGATCGTCGGTTTTCCGGGTGAGACACACGAGGAGTTCCTCGATACGCTGTCGCTTGTAGAACGTGTGGAGCCGACGTCGCTTTTCACGTTCATCTACTCGCCGCGCAAGGGTACGCCGGCGGCCGAAATGCCGGACCCGGTCGACCACCGGGAAAAGACGCGCTGGTTCAAAGAGCTGACCGACCTGCAGGAAAAGATCTCGGCCAAAAAGATGGCCTCCTGCGCCGGCAAGGCGTTCAAGTGCTTCGTCACCGGCCGCGGTAAGCTCGGCGACACTTATTTGGCCGCCCGTACAGACGGCAACCTGATCGTTGAATTTGAAGGGGACGATTCACTGATCGGCACCTTTCAAAATATAAAAGTCACACAGCCGCTGACGTTCGTCTTAAAAGGCGAGCTTCTCGGCGAAAGAAAGGAATTATCACTATGAGTTTGGAATCCGCACTCCGACAGCTTGGCAAAGAGATCCAGCAGGACGAGCGTTTCGTCCGCCTGCAGGCCGCTGCCAAAGCCAACGATGAAGACAAGGAACTGCAGGACAAGATGGGTGAGATGCAGCTGATCTCACTCAACTACCAGCAGGAGCAGGAAAAGGGCGAGGCTGCCGACCAGGATAAGCTTTCCCAGCTGCAGAAAGACTATGAGTCGCTTTATAACGAGATCATGTCCATGCAGACGATGGTGGAGTACTCCGGCGTTGCCCACGAGATGGAGCACATGGCGCAGTATATCAGCCGCATGATCGGCCTGTTCTTCGACGGCGAAGACCCCGACACCTGCGAACTGCCGCCTGAGGACGCCTGCACGCACGACTGCTCGACCTGCGGCGGCTGCCACTAAGTTTTAGACTGTTTGTGTGAAAGAGGAGGAAAACGTGTGGCACAGGAAAAGCTGAGCCCCATGATGGAGCAGTATCTGCAAATCAAAAATGACTACCCGGACACGATCCTGTTTTTCCGCCTCGGCGACTTTTACGAAATGTTCTTCGACGACGCGAAGATCGCGTCGGAGGAGCTGGATCTTGTCCTGACGGGCAAGCTCTGCGGACTGGAGGAAAGGGCGCCGATGTGCGGCGTGCCTTTCCACAGCTGCGAGGGGTACATCGCCAAACTGGTCTCGCGCGGCTACAAAGTCGCCATCTGTGAGCAGATGGAAAACCCCGCACTCGCCAAAGGCATCGTAAAGCGTGAGGTCATCCGTGTGATCACGCCCGGCACCGTTATTGAAAGCAGTATGCTGGAGGACGGGCAGAACAACTACCTCTGCAGCATCCACGCCTGTGAAAATGAGACCGGCGTCTGCTTTGCGGATGTGTCGACCGGCGAGTTTTATGTGACGGCCATCAGCGGCAGCGATGTGCCGGCGAAAATCAACAACCAGCTGGCCACTTTTCAGCCGAAAGAAATTTTGCTCAATCCCTCTGCTGCGGCGATGGATCTGGTCGTGCGGTTCATTAAGGCACGCCTCGGCGCGTTTACGGAGACGGCCGACGACCTGACCGATTACAGCGACGCCGCCGCGCTGGTGGAACAGACCCTGAACCCGGCGGAACTGCAGAACCTGGTCAGCCAGAACAGTCCGGCCAGCGTGTTTGCCGTGGCCGCTGTGATCCGCCGCCTGCAGGACACGCGCAAACAGACGGCCATCGAAACGCCGACGGCGGTGGAGGTTTACAGCGAAAACCAGTACATGGCGCTTGACATGAGCGCCCGCCGCAATCTGGAACTGACCCGTTCCATGATGACCGGCGACAAAAAGCATTCCCTTTTATGGGTCATCGACAAAACGAAAACACCAATGGGCAAGCGCCTGATTCGCAGGTGGCTTGAAAACCCGCTTCTTTCCATTCCGAAAATCACACGCCGCCAGAACGCCGTCGCCGAAATGACGGATGCTGTGGTCAAGCGTGACAAAATACGCCAGGCGCTGACCGGTGTGACCGACATGGAGCGTCTGGTCACCCGCATCGTTTACGGCGCCGCCAATGCGCGCGAGCTGCGCACGCTGTGCGCGGCCATCGGCCACCTGCCGGGGATCAAATCCCTTTTGGCCGGCGCATCATCGGCCTTTGTGCAGCAGATCGAAGCCGACATAGACGAACTGCAGGACATTGCCGAACAGATCGACTGCGCCATCGAGGAGGAGCCGCCGTTCACCCTGCGCGAGGGTGGTCTCATCAAAGCCGGTTATAACGCTGAACTGGACGAACTGCGCAGCATCATGAACGATACGGCCGGCCTGATCGCCGAGATCGAAGAGCGCGAAAAGGCCGCGACCGGCATCCCGAAGCTGAAGGTCGGCTACAACAAGGTCTTTGGCTATTATATTGAAGTTACCAACAGTTACAAAGAACTTGTGCCGAATACATATATCCGCAAGCAGACGCTTGTGAATGCCGAACGCTATATTACCGACGAGCTTAAAAAGCTGGAAAGCCGCATCATCGGCGCCAAGGACCGCAGCACGGCGCTTGAATATGAACTTTTCTGCGCGGTGCGCAAATCGGTTGCGGATTCGAGCGAACGCATCCAGTCCACAGCCCGCGCGCTCGCCCGGCTGGACACGGTCTGCTCGCTGGCCGAGGTCGCCGAAAAGCGCGGTTATGTCTGCCCGCGTGTGGACGATTCCGGCGAGATCCGTATCACCGACGGCCGTCACCCGGTCGTGGAAGCGCTGCTCGACGGCGGTGTGTTCGTGCCGAACGACACGCTGCTTGACAAAAATGACAACCGCTGCGCCATCATTACCGGGCCGAACATGGCCGGTAAATCCACTTACATGCGCCAGATCGCGCTGATCGTTATTTTGGCGCAGATGGGCTCGTTCGTACCGGCTTCGTCGGCGCAGATCGGCGTGTGCGACGCGATTTTCACGCGCGTCGGTGCTTCCGACGATCTGGCGACCGGCCAGTCCACCTTTATGGTCGAGATGAACGAGGTCGCCACCATTTTGAAAAACGCAACGGCATCCAGCCTGATCGTGCTCGACGAGATCGGCCGCGGCACTTCCACTTTTGACGGCATGAGCATTGCGCGCGCCGTGCTGGAATATGTGTGCAAAAAACGCACGCTCGGCGCGAAAACGCTTTTTGCCACCCATTACCACGAACTGACCGCTATGGAAGGCATGCTGGACGGCGTCAAAAACTATTCGATCGCCGTCAAAAAGCGCGGCGACGACATTACGTTTCTGCGCCGCATCGTGCGCGGCGGTGCCGATGAAAGCTTCGGCATTGAGGTGGCCAAGCTGGCCGGCGTGCCCGATTCGGTCGTGCGCCGCGCCAAAGCGATCCTGAAAGAGCTGGAGGCCAACAAGATCGAGATCGATTTCAAGGCCGAAGAGGCGGTGCAGGAGGAGCCGGAGGAGATCCAGTACAATTTCGCCTCCGAAGCCCGCGAGGAACTGATCCGCATTCTGCAGGCGACCGACGTCAACACCTTAACGCCGATCGAGGCCATGCAGACCCTGAACGACCTGGTGCAGAAAAGCCGCCGGCTGCAGGATTGATTTTAACGCATTGAATTTTATTTAGAACGAATAGAACCAAAAATACGCACTGTGCAAAGAGGTGAGAATTACGGCAGAGATCCATGTGCTTTCCAAAGATGTTTACCAGCTGATCGCCGCCGGCGAGGTCGTAGAACGGCCGGCCAGCGCGGTAAAAGAGATGGTGGAAAACTCCGTGGACGCAGGCGCTAAGTCCGTCACGGTCGAAATCAAAAACGGCGGTTCGTCCTACATCCGCATCACGGACAACGGCAGCGGCATTGAAAAAAGCGAGGTGGCGAAGGTGTTTGTTTCGCACGCCACCAGCAAGATCGCCCAGAAAGAGGATCTGGAAGCGATCGGCACGCTGGGCTTTCGCGGCGAGGCGATGAGCTCCATCGGCGCCGTGGCCAAGGTCGAACTGCTCACCCGCGCCAAGGGCGCCGAGACCGGCAGCCGCTATGTGATCCACGGCGGCAGCGAGGTCTCGTTTGATGACGCCGGCTGCCCTGCGGGCACCACCATCGTGGTGCGCGACCTGTTTTACAATGTGCCGGCGCGTATGAAGTTCCTGAAAAAAGACGTGACCGAGGGCAACGCCGTTTCGGCTGTTGTGGAGCGCATGGCGCTGTCGCACCCGGAGGTGTCGTTCCGCTTTATCCGCGACGGCAAGCAGGCGCTTTTTACCAGCGGCAACGGCGTTCTGGCCGACACGATCTACAGCGTGCTCGGCGGCGAATTTTCCGAAACGCTTGTGCCGGTCGATTACACTTACGGCGGCGTGCAGGTGCAGGGCTTTGTCAGCAGTCCTCTTTTTACGCGCAAAAGCCGCGCCATGCAGTTTTTCTTTATCAACGGCCGCATCGTGCGCTCCAAAACCATGCTCGCCGCACTCGAACAGGCTTATAAAAATATGATCATGGTCGGCAAATTTCCGGCCTGCGTGCTGAATGTGCAGCTGAACACCTCTTTTGTAGATGTCAATGTGCACCCGGCTAAAACAGAGGTGCGCTTTACGAACGAAAAGCCGGTGTTTGACGCTGTCTATTACGGTGTGCGTTCGGCTGTGGAGCAAAACCGCGATGTGCGCCGGGCACATGTGCCGCCGGCGCAAAAGGATGCGCAGGATTTTTTGGTGCAGCCGCAGCCGCCGCGTCAGTTTCACTTTAAAGCGGCTGTGCGCAGCGAGACGGAAACGCCGTCTTTTACGGTGCAGGCACCGCAGACCTATGTTGCGCCGGCCGAAGTGGTTTCGGCGCAGGCCACACAGTCGGTGGCACAGGAGGGCACGCAAACGAAGGCGAATACAGCCGCCTCTTCACTTGCCGGCGCAGGCATTGCACCGCCGGCGCAGCCGCCAAAGGCCGACGCTGTACCGCAGACGGCGCAAATGCCGGTTTCGGCCGGGCGTATGCCCAAAGACGCCACCGGTGCAGAAACGCTGACCGACCGTGAGACGCCGCCGGCGTTTCGGGTGATCGGTGAAGCGTTTAAAACGTATATTCTTGTGGAGCAGGAAAATACGCTCCTTTTGATCGACAAACACGCCGCGCATGAGCGCATGAATTATGAGCGGCTGAAAGCGGGCGACGATGTTTATGCCCAGGTGCTGCTTTCGCCGGTGGCCGTAAAGCTTTCGCCCGACGAATACATGGCTGTGGTCGACAATCTGGATGTGCTTGGCGCTGCCGGTTTTGCGGCAGAGGACTTCGGCAATTCCACCGTTTTGGTGCGCGAATGCCCGTCGCTGCTTTCCGGCGAGGATGTGGCGGCTGTGATTGTGGAGGTCGCCGGCAAGCTGCTTGAAAACAAAACCGACATCACGCCGGACAAGATCGAGTGGATCTATCACTCCACGGCCTGCCGCAGCGCCGTAAAGGCCGGTGATTTCACAAGCGCGTTTGAAATGCAGCGTTTCGTGGAAAAACTTTTTTCCATGCCGCAGATCCGTTTTTGTCCGCACGGCCGGCCGATCTTTATACGCTTTTCACGCTATGAGCTGGAAAAGCAGTTCGGGCGAATCCAATGAGCCGCATGAAAGTTATTGCGGTGGTCGGACCCACGGCCAGCGGCAAAACGGCGCTTGCCGTGCAGCTTGCCCGTATGCTCGGCGGTGAGGTGATCGGCGCCGATTCCATGCAGATCTACCGTGGCATGCCGGTCGCAACGGCTGCGCCGACGGCGGAGGAGTGTATGGGTGTGCCGTATCATCTGGTCGGCTTTTTGCCGCAGACGGCTGCGTTCAGCGCCGCTGATTTCTCCAGGCTGGCCGCTGAAAAAGCGGCGCAGATCACGGCGCGCGGCCATGTGCCGATTTTGGCCGGCGGCACCGGGCTTTTTATCGACAGCTTTTTGAAAAATATCGTCTTTTCGCCCGTACAGGCCGATGCACAGCTGCGTGCCCGTCTGGCCGGGCAGGATAAGGAAACGCTTTATGAGACCCTGCGCCGCATCGACCCGCAGGCGGCGGAAAAGATCCATCCGAATAACGTGCGGCGTGTGATCCGTGCACTGGAAATGTATTACACCAGCGGCGAAACAAAATCGGCGCTGGATGCGCGTGCCGCTGCGCAGCCGTCGCCGTATCTGCCGTGTTATATCGGCATCGATTACCGCGACCGCAGCCGGCTTTATGCGCGCATTGACCGCCGGGTGGACGAAATGGCGGCGAACGGTCTTGTGGAAGAGGCGCGCCGCGTGCTGGCTTCCCCGGCCAAAACGTCTGCGCAGGCCATTGGGCATAAAGAGCTTGCGCCGTATTTCAGCGGGGAAATCACCTTGGAGGCGGCGCTTGAAAATATCCGGCGCGAAACACGCCGTTACGCCAAGCGGCAGCAGACCTGGTTTCGCCGCAATGCCGGCATCCACTGGTTTTATGCCGATGATTATGCCGACGTGGCCGAACTTTACCGTGCGGCCGGTGCAACAGCAAAGGAATTTTTAAATGAAAAAGAAAAGGATTAAACTGCAAAAGGATGTCATCGCCATTTTGGCCGTTGCCGCAGTGGTGCTGATCTATATTGTTGCAGAGCTGGTTTCGGCCGTTCATGTGCGTGTCGTTACCCAGACGGCGACCGAGATCACGGCTTACGATTCGGTCGATGCTACGGCGCTTGCCGTGCGCAATGAGGGGCTTTACAACGCCGGCGCACAGGGCGTTGTCGTGCCGTCTGTGGCAGACGGCGGCAAAATCAGCGTCGGCGGCGAAGTGGCCAAAGTTTTTGATTCGCAGGAAACGGCCGCCCGCTACAGCGAGGTGCGCGATCTGGAAACGCAGCTTCAGGCGATCCAGGCTCTGGAAAGCAGCGCCGGCGGCCTTGTGACGGACGTGGAATCGGCGAACGAGAGCATTGCGCTGGCACTCAATACATATATCCGCGCCATGGCAGACGGCAGCTGGGGCAGGGCAGACGAATTGCTGGCAGACCTCAACGGCGAGATCGTGGAACGCCAGCTGATCATCGGGGAAGATGTGGACTTCTCGGCTGAAACGCAAAGCATCAATGCGCGTCTGAACGAACTGAAGGCGCAGGCGTACCAGCCGTCAGATACGCTGACCACCGACACTTCCGGTGTGTTCTCGGGTTATACGGACGGTCTGGAAAATCTGGTGGATTATGACACGGTCACTTCGGTAACGTCCGACCAGCTTGCGGCTTATCTGGAAAAGGCAAAGTCTTCGGAAACGACCGGCGCCCTCGGCAAGATGATTTACAGCTACGACTGGTATTTCCTGTGTGCGGTCGACCGCGATGCGCTGGACGGCCTGGAAAACGGCGACACGGTCGAGGTTTGCTTGAAAAGCGATGCCGACACGGTGATCGACATGCGCGTCGTCAGCGGCGCGGACACTTCCGCGCAGGCACAAACGGCTGTTCTTGTTCTGCAGTCGAACCAGATGACCGGCGCCATGACCTCTTACCGTACGGAGGAGATCGAGATCCGGCTGAAAAGCTACAAGGGTCTGCGCGTGCCGAAAGAAGCGGTCCGCGAGGTGGACGGTGTGACCGGCGTTTATACGCTTGTTTCGCAGAAGATCGAATTCCGTCCGATCGAGGTGCTCTATACCGGCGACACTTATGTGGTCGCAAAGTATGACTCGGGTGATGACGACGGACTTCGTTTGTATGATCAGGTAATTACGGAAGGGAAGGATCTGTATGACGGAAAAGTTTATACCTAAAGATGAAAAGGTGGCGTCGTGCATAGACGGCTACAACCGTGTGCGCGAGGCCGTGGCCGAGGCAGCTGTCAAAAGCGGCCGGCAGCCGGATTCCGTCAGGCTGATGGCAGTCACCAAAACGGTGGAGCCGGTCTATATTAATGCCGTGCTGGATGCCGGCGCCGGTCTGATCGGCGAAAATAAAGTGCAGGAGTATATGGGCAAGCGCGACGAGCTGCACCTGGACGGTGTGGAAAAGCACCTGATCGGCCATCTGCAGACCAATAAGGCCAAGTATATTGTCGGCGAGGTCGACATGATCGAATCGGTCGATTCTTTCAAGCTTGCGCGGGAGATCGAAAAAGCGTGTGTGAAAAAAGGCTGCACCCAAAAGGTTTTGATCGAAGTCAACATCGGCGGGGAAGAGAGCAAAAGCGGCATTTCGCCCGATGCGCTCGAAACGCTGCTTGGCCAGGTGGCCGAACTGCCCCATGTGCGCATCTGCGGCCTGATGACCATACCGCCCGTTTGCGACACGCAGGCACAGGCCGGCGCATATTTTGAGGCAATGTACAAATCTTTCATTGACATAAAGGCAAAAAAATTAGATAATGTAAATATGGACATTTTAAGTATGGGCATGAGCGGCGATTACGAAACGGCTGTCTTGTGCGGGTCCAATCTTGTCCGAGTAGGTTCGGCGATTTTCGGCGCCAGAAAATATTATTGATTTGTGGAGGACGAATATGGGTTTTTTTGAAAAATGGAAAGAGATCATCAGCGACAACGATGATGACGAACTTTACGGCCGCGACACAAACGATTTCGTTGACCCGCCGGCTGAACCAAGGCGGCATGAGCGCACGGCGCAGCGTGAAAGGGAGCGTGAATATGACCGCGCTGCAGAAAAAGCGCCCCGGCGCCGCCGCAGTGACGACAGCGACAAGGTCGTCAACATCCATACAACGGCGCAGCTGCAGGTCGTGCTGGTCAAACCCGAAAAGTTTGACGAGGCGCCGCAGATCGCTGACAATTTGAACGAGCGCCGCACGGTCGTGCTGAATCTGGAAAGCGCCAACCGCGACATCGCGCGCCGCCTGCTCGACTTTTTAAGCGGCGTTGCCTATGCAAACGGCGGCAAGATCAAGCGTGTCGCCAACAGCACTTACATCATCACGCCTTATAATGTGGATGTAATGGGCGACCTTTTAGACGAACTGGAAAACAACGGCATGTTTATGTAAGCCGTGTATTTATAGAGAAATGAGCAGAGGAGAATTTTTATGATTACACCGAGCGATATCCGTGATAAAAGCTTTTCCACCACGCGCGACGGGGGCTATGATGTAAAAGAGGTCAATGCGTTTTTGGATTCGGTCACAGATTCTTATTCTGCCGTGATCGGCGAAAACAAAGAACTGTTCCGTAAAATGGAGATTTTGGCCAACAAGATCGAAGAGTACCGCGAGGAGGAGGACTCCATTAAATCCGCGCTGATCACGGCGCAGAAAGCGGCCGATTCGATCTCGAAGCAGGCTAAGGACGGCGCCGAAAGCCTGATCGCTGAGGCCACGCAGAAAGCGCAGCAGATCGTGACAGACGCCAATGAAAAGGCGCACCAGGTCACATCTGAGGCCGACCAGTATGCCCACGGCGTGCGTGACGAAAATTTCCACGAGGCGCAAAAGCTGATCGATGAAGCCGAAGCAAAGGCAAACGAGGCCATCAGCGCTGCCAAGATCGTGGCACAAAGCATCGTGCAGGAGGCGAAGACGCTGGCTTCTGAACTGCTGGCGCAGGCCAAAGCGCGTAAGGACGAATATGAAAAATTGCTTGCCGGCGTACAAAGTGAAACGCTTACCCTGAAGGCCGACCTTTTGGCGCTTTACCAGAATCAGATCGACAGCCTGAACAAATCGGTCGATTTTGATGTGCACCAGGCGGCGGACGAGGCCGACAAGGCTTATGACGACGTTCTGGCTAAAGTCAGTGCGTTTGAACAAAAAGAACTGGATGCACAAGCTGAAGACGCTGACGAAGCCGCAGAACCCGAGGAACTGGCAGACACGGCAGAACCTGCCGAGGAGGAGACGGCGCAGCAGCTGTTAGAGCCGGTACAGGATGCGCCGGAAGCTGCCCAGGCACCCGATGCACCCGAGGCTGAAAGCACAGCACCGGCAGCCGACACGGCGGAGCCGGAAGAGGAAGTGCAGCCCGCGCCAAAGGCACAGGCACAGCCGCAGGCTGAGGAAACGGCGGCAGAGACACCGGTGGAAGATGCTGCGCCGAAGCATGTGGGGAAGCATGGCTCAGATGCCGACTTGTTCACTTTCTCTATGCCGGACAGTGCAGAACAGGAGCAGACGGTTTTGTCTGACATGCCGCAGGAGACGCCGGCGCCGAAAGTCAGCCCGGATGTAAAAAGCGCGATCGATGCGTTTTCCGGCAGCGATCTGACGCCGATCGAAAACCAGAAAACAGCCATCGGCATTTTGGATGACGAGGATGACGATGATATGCTGGACACGGGCGATTTCACCTCGCTTTTCGCGTCTGACAACGACATCCCGGCGCGTCCTACGGAAAAGCTTTCGCTGATTCCGCCGGATGATGACGATGATGAAGAGGACGAGCCGAAGTTCAAAGGCTTTTTTAAAAAGAAAAGATAAACCTAAACGTTAGGAGCTTTTAACAAATGGACTATAACAAAACACTGAATTTACCGAAAACCGACTTCCCGATGCGCGCGTCTTTGCCGCAGCGCGAGCCGCAGATGCTGGAGTCGTGGGAAAAGCACCAGCTTTACAAGCGTCTGATGCAGGTCAACGAAGGCAAACCGCTTTTTGTGCTGCATGACGGCCCGCCCTACGCAAACGGCGACATCCATATCGGCCACGCCATGAACAAAACGCTCAAGGATTTTATTGTGCGCTATAAAAACATGACCGGCTTTCAGTCGCCGTATGTGCCCGGCTGGGATACGCACGGCTTGCCGACAGAGCTTAAAGCGCGCAAAATTGCCGGCATTACGGCTGACTCCACCATTAGCGATGTGGAGCTGCGCAAGATCTGCCGCGACACGGCCATGAAATATGTGGACCTGCAGCGCGAGTCGTTCAAACGCCTCGGCGTGATCGGCGAGTGGGAAAACCCCTATATCACGCTGACGAAAGATTTTGAGGCGGCGCAGATCAAAATTTTTGATTCCATGGCTTCGCAGGGCTATATTTATAAAGGATTGAAGCCGGTCTACTGGTGCCCGGACTGCAAAACGGCGCTGGCTGAGGCAGAGATCGAGTATGCCACCGACCCTTGCCATTCCATTTATGTAAAGTTCCACGTTACAAAAGATTTCGGCAAGCTCGCCGCTATGGGCGCGGATCTTGCCAAGACATATTTTGTCATTTGGACCACGACCACCTGGACCCTGCCGGCCAACGTGGCTATTTGTGTTGGTCCGCAGTTTGAATATTCGCTCGTACATTGCGGCGATGCGTATTATGTTATGGCGACCGATCTGGTTTCGTCCGCTATGGAGGATGCCGGCAAGACCGAGTCAGACTATGAGATCGTCGGCACCATCGCCGGCAGTGAGCTGGAATTCATGGAGACCGAGCACCCGTTTATGGAGCGTATCTCGCTCGTCATTGTCGGCGACCATGTTACGCTTGAAAGCGGTACCGGCTGCGTCCACACGGCGCCGGCACACGGTGTGGACGACTTTGTCGTCTGCCAGAAGTATGCCGACAAACTGCCGCCTATCGTCGTACCTGTAGATGAAAACGGCGTGCTGACCAAGGACGCCGGCATGTTCGCGGGGCTGAAGACGGACGACGCCAACAAACCGATCGCCGAATACCTTGAAAAAACAGGCGCGCTTTTTGCCCTGAAGAAGATCGAGCACCAGTATCCGCACTGCTGGCGCTGCCATAATCCGATTTTGTTCCGTGCCACCAGCCAGTGGTTCTGCTCGGTCGATGCGTTCAAAAAGGATGCGCTGGCCGAAACGGAAAAAATCGAGTGGTTCCCGCAGTGGGGCAAGGACCGCATGCAGTCCATGCTGATGGAACGCGCCGACTGGTGCATTTCGCGCCAGCGCAAGTGGGGCGTGCCGATCCCGGTGTTCTACTGCAAATCCTGCGGCCGTGAGATCATCGACCACGACGCCATGATGAAAGTCTCTGAAGTTTTTGGGCGTGAGGGTTCGGACGCCTGGTTCCTGCGCCCGGCAGAGGATTTCCTGCCGGAGGGCTTTAAGTGCCCGCACTGCGGTGAAGCGCACGGCTTTGAAAAAGAAAAAGATATTATGGACGTCTGGTTCGATTCCGGCTCTTCGCACGAAGCGGTGCTGTCGGCCAGACCTTACCTGAAATACCCGGCCGATGTTTATCTGGAGGGTGCCGACCAGTACCGCGGCTGGTTCCAGTCGTCGCTGCTCACGGCCGTTGCGGCCGGTAAGGGCGCGCCTTACCGCCAGATCATCACCCACGGCTGGACGGTAGACGGTGAGGGCCGCAAAATGAGCAAATCGCTCGGCAACGGCATTGACCCGCAGGAGATCATCGCCCAGTACGGCGCCGACATCCTGCGCCTTTGGGTCGCTTCGTCCGATTATCATGCCGATGTGCGCATCAGCCGCGAGATTTTGAAGCAGCTGTCCGACAACTACCGCAAGATCCGCAATACCGCGCGTTACTGCATCGGCAATCTGTACGATTTCGACCCGGATAAAGACATGGTCGGCAACGACAAACTCGAAGAGCTGGACAAGTATGCGCTGATGAAGCTGGACGCGCTGCTGGAAACGGCGCGCGCCGCCTATGAGCGCTACGAGTACCACACCGCCTCCCACGCCATCCACAACTTCTGCGTGGTGGACATGAGCAACTTCTATTTCGACGTTCTTAAAGACCGTCTGTACACCTCAGCGCCAAACAGTGTGTCGCGCCGCGCCGCGCAGACCGTGCTCTATAAGGTTCTTGATGCGCTGACGCTGCTTTTGACACCCATCCTTGCCTTCACCGGCGACGAGATCTGGAAGAGCATGCCGCACGATGCGTCGCGCAACCCGGAATCTCCGCTGTTCAATGAGATCCCGAAGCCCGGCTTTATCGAGACGGACGCGGCATTTATGGAAAAATGGGAAAAGATCCACGCTGTACGCAACGATGTGCAAAAAGCGCTGGAGCTTGCCAGAAACGATAAGGTCATCGGCAAGTCGTTGGAGGCAAAAGTTACGCTGTGTGCAGCCGGCGATCTGTATGACTTCCTGAAAGACCTGGAATCGGCTCTGCCGGAAATCTTTATCACCAGCGCTGTAGAGGTGGTAAACGGCGACGGCGGTTTCCAGGGCAGCGTAGAGAGCCTGTCTGTGCGCATCAGCCGTGCAGAGGGCGAAAAGTGTGAGCGCTGCTGGAGCTACAGCACAACGGTCGGCAGCTGTGCCGAACATCCGACTCTTTGCGCCAAGTGCGCTTCTGTGATCAAAACGATGGAGTGATTTTTTCGGGGACAGAGCTTTCTGCCCCCGAAATGTCTCTTATTGGAGGAATACTGTGAATAAAAAAGTAGGGGCGGTGATCGCCCTGGTCCTTTTGGTCGGCGCCGATCAGCTGACCAAGCAGCTGGCCGCTGCGTATCTGTATCCGGACAAGATCGCAACGGCTATTCCGGGTTTTATTCAGTTTCACTATGCGGAAAACACCGGCATGGCCTTCAGTCTGCTTGAAAATGCGCGCTGGCTGTTCGTGGCGGTAACGGGTGTTGCCTGCGCGGCCATTTTGATCTATCTGTTTTTCTTCAAATGCCGCTCTTACTGGCTGTTTTGGAGCCTGGTGGTCGTGGCGGCCGGCGGCATCGGCAACCTGATCGACCGTGTGCTCTTTGGCTATGTCATCGATTTTATTGAACCGGTCTTTGTGGATTTCGCCATATTTAATTTTGCCGACTGTCTTATTAATGTCGGCGCGGCCAGCCTGATCGTTTATTTGATTGCAGATCTGGTTCGGGAATCGCGCCGCAGCAAAAAGGAAAAGGGTGCTCCCGATGCGTGAGGAACTGAACTTCACCGTTTCGCAGGCGGAAGACGGCGAACGGCTCGACAAGGCCGTTTTGCAGCTTTCCGGCCGTTTTACACGCAGTGCGGTCGTGAAGTGGATCGAGGACGGCAATGTGTTGGTCGGCGGCGTCGGCAAGGCTAAAAACTACCGTGTCAAAACCGGCGATGAAATCGATGTTTATGTGCCGGAGCCGGTCATGCTGCGCCTGCAGCCGCAGAACATCCCGCTCGATATCGTGTATGAAGACAATGATCTTCTGGTCGTCAATAAACCAAAGGGCATGGTCGTGCACCCGGCGCCCGGGCATTATGACGGCACGCTCGTCAATGCGCTTTTGTACCACTGCGGCAGCAGCCTTTCGGGCATCAACGGCGTGATCCGGCCCGGCATTGTACACCGGCTGGACCGCAACACCAGCGGTCTGCTGATCGTTGCCAAAAACGATGAGGCGCACCTGAAACTGGCACAGCAGATCCAGGTGCACAGCTTTACACGCTGCTATGAAGCGGTCGTGCACGGTAATATCCGTGAAGATACCGGCACGATCAGCCAGCCGATCGGCCGCGACCCGTCAGACCGTAAAAAAATGGCGGTCACGGCAAAAAATTCCCGAAATGCGGTGACGCATTTTGAAGTAAAAGAGCGTTTTGGGCCGTTTACTTATGTACGCCTAAAGCTTGAAACGGGGCGCACGCACCAGATCCGTGTGCATATGGCCTGGCGCGGCAACCCGGTCGCCGGTGACGATGTGTACGGCCCCCGCAAGCCGGTGGGCGGGCTGAACGGGCAGTGTCTGCACGCCAAAATGATCGGCTTTGTACATCCGCGCACAGGGCAGTATATGGAATTTGAAAGCCCGCTTCCGCCGTATTTTACGGAGTTTCTGGATAAACTGAGAAAGAATTATACTTGAAAGGGGAATCGTTATGTTTGTGATCGGTGCGCATCTGTCGGCCTCCAAGGGCTATAAGGCGATGCTGGACCAGGCGCTGGCCATCGGCGCCAACACGTTTCAGTTTTTTACGCGCAACCCGCGCGGCGGCGCCGCCAAGGCGATCGACGAGGCGGACGTGGCCGCATTTTTACAGGGCGCTAAGGAAAATGGGGTAAATGTCATCCTGGCGCATGCGCCCTATACGCTGAACTGCTGCTCTGCAACCGAAAAAACGCGCGAGTTCGCCATAAACACATTTGCGGCTGTCTCTTATACACATCTGACGCTGCCGACGACTTAATAGG
>URDW01000030.1 GCA_900546735.1 uncultured Oscillospiraceae bacterium | reverse complement strand
GATGTGTATAAGAGACAGACTATGCGCAGCGCGGGTCTTCGATGGAGCTGTTCATCGGCGGCGAAAACACATGCTATGCACTGAAAAAAACCGTTACCATGATCGCTTCGTTCAGCTACGGCAGCGCACAGCGGGCGACACTCGGCGTGATCGGCTCTACGCGAATCGATTATGCCCGTATCATTCCCCGCGTCTCCTTTATCTGTGAGACCGTGGGCAAATTATTAAAGCAGGGGGGCGTATCTTATGCGCAGTGAAGACGAGAAGAAAGAGAGCGCGCAGGCACCGCAGGACACAGCAGAGGCTGCATCTGCACCACAAAGTGCGCAGGAAAAACCGGCCAAGGCCGGCAAAGAAAAAAAGAGCAAAAAGAAAAGCGCCGACAAATCTGCGGCCGAACTTGAAAAGCTGCAAAAGGAGCTGGACGAGACAAAGGAGCAGATGATGCGCGTGGCGGCGGAGTATGCGAATTACCGCAGCCGTACCGCGAAAGAAAAGGAATCGGCCTTTTCAAACGCAAAGTGTACAGTTGTCAGCGAATTCCTTGCTGTGGCCGACAACCTGGAACGTGCCGTGACAAGCGGCCAGAACGATCTGGAGTCGCTGCACAAGGGGCTGACCATGACGCTTGACGGCCTGAAGGCCGCACTGGAAAAACTCGGCGTAAGCGCCTACGGCGAAAACGGCGACACCTTTGACCCGAACCTGCACAATGCAGTCATGCACATTGAAGACGAGCAGTACGGCGACGGCGAGATCGTGGACGTTTTCCAAAAAGGCTATAAAATAAATGATAAAGTTATTCGACCTGCTATGGTTAAGGTAGCAAATTAAGGAGGAATTTACTATGGCAAAGATTATAGGTATTGACCTTGGTACAACAAACAGCTGCGTCAGCGTGATTGAGGGCGGCGAACCCGTCGTTATCCCCAACGCGGAGGGCGCCAGAACAACACCGTCTGTTGTGGCATTTACAAAGGACGGCGAAAGGATCGTGGGCTCTGTCGCAAAGCGCCAGGCCATCACGAACCCGGACCGCACCATTGCTTCTATCAAAAGACATATGGGCTCTGACTACAAAGTCAACATCGACGGCAAGGCTTACACCCCGCAGGAGATCTCGGCGATCATCCTGCAGAAGCTGAAGTCCGACGCAGAGGCATATTTGGGCGACAAAGTGACCGAAGCGGTCATCACCGTGCCGGCTTACTTTACGGACGCACAGCGCCAGGCCACGAAAGACGCCGGTAAGATCGCCGGCATGGAAGTAAAGCGTATCATCAACGAACCGACGGCGGCTGCCCTTGCGTTCGGCATTGATAAAGAAGACGACCAGAAGGTCATGGTCTACGACCTTGGCGGCGGCACGTTCGACGTTTCCATCATCGAAATGGGCGACGGCGTGCAGGAAGTGCTGGCTACGGCCGGTAACAACCACCTGGGCGGCGACGACTTTGACCAGAAGATCATGGATTGGCTCGTTGCACAGTTCAAGAATGAGCAGGGCATTGACCTTTCCAAAGATAAAATGGCCATGCAGCGTATCAAAGAGGCGGCCGAAAAAGCCAAGATCGAGCTGTCCGGCATGTCCACCTCGCACATCTCGCTGCCGTTCATCACGGCAGATGCGACCGGCCCGAAGCATCTGGAGGCCGATCTGACCAGAGCCAAGTTCAACGAAATGACGGCCGACCTGGTCGAGGCCACCATGGGCCCGGTGCGCCAGGCTATGAAAGACAGCGGCCTGTCTATGAACGACATCGACAAAGTGCTGCTGGTCGGCGGTTCCACCCGTATCCCGGCTGTGCAGGACGCGATCAAGAAATTCTCCGGCAAAGAGCCGTTCAAGGGCATCAACCCTGACGAGTGCGTGGCCATGGGCGCTGCGCTGCAGGGCGGCGTGCTCGGCGGCGACGTAAAGGGTCTGCTTCTGCTCGACGTTACGCCGCTGTCCCTTGGCATTGAGACCATGGGCGGCATCAACACCGTGATCATTGAAAGAAACACCACCATCCCCACGAAGAAGAGCCAGATCTTCTCCACGGCAGCCGACAACCAGACTTCGGTCGAGGTGCATGTGCTCCAGGGTGAAAGACAGTTCGCAAAGGACAACAAGACCCTGGGCATGTTCCACCTGGACGGCATCCTGCCGGCCAGAAGAGGCACCCCGCAGATCGAAGTTACGTTTGACATCGACGCGAACGGCATCGTGCACGTCAGCGCCAAGGATCTGGGCACCGGCAAGGAACAGCAGATCAGCATCACCGCTTCCTCCAACATGAGCAAGGAAGACATCGACCGCGCTGTGAAAGAGGCAGAGCAGTATGCGGAAGAGGACAAGAAAAAGAGAGAGTCCGTTGACCTGCGCAACGAGGCCGACCAGATGGTTTATCAGACCGAAAAGATTTTGGCTGATGACGGCGACAAGTTCTCGGATTCCGACAAGACGGAACTGAATGAAAAGATGGACGCGCTCAAAGAAGCGCTCAAGGGCGAAGACCTGGACGCCATCAAGAACGCCAAAGAGGCGCTCACCAACAAGTTCTACGAAGTTTCCCAGAAGCTCTATGAATCTGCACAGGCACAGCAGGGCGGCGCGCAGGGCGCAGGTCCGCAGGGCGGTGCAAACGCCGGCCAGAGCGGCACAGAGTACACGGATGCGGATTATAATGAGGTAGACGACAACTAAACCACAGCCGGGCGGCACGTATTGCCGCCCGATTTGTGTGCTTTGTGAAAGGGAAGGAGGCAGGCGTATATGCCCGAAGAAAAACGAGATTATTATGAGGTGCTGGGCGTATCCAAAAGCGCTTCCGAAGATGAGATCAAAAAAGCCTACCGCAAGGTGGCTAAAAAATATCACCCCGACTTAAACCCCGACGATCCGCAAGCCGAGGCCAAGTTCAAAGAGGTGAACGAGGCGTACGAGGTGCTTTCAGACCCGCAGAAAAAGGCGCGCTACGACCAGTTCGGCCACGCCGGGGTAGACCCGAATTACGGCGCGGGCCAGGGCGGCTACGGCGGCGGATTCGGCGGCGGTTTCGGCGGTGGCTTTGGGTTTGACGATTTTGATTTGGGCGACATTTTCTCCAGCTTTTTCGGCGGTGGCAGCGGTGGCCGTAACCCGAATGCACGCCAGCGCGGGCGCGATCTGCAGACCACGCTGACGCTTACGTTTGAGGAGGCGGCCAAAGGCTGCCGCAAAACCGTTGAATTTCTGCGTGTGGAAGACTGCTCTGAATGCGGCGGTACCGGTGCGGCAAAGGGCACGTCGCCTACCGTCTGCCCTGAGTGCCAGGGCCGCGGCGTCGTTACGGTACAAACGCGCAGTGCGCTCGGCGTTATCAGCACGCAGCGCACCTGTTCGCGCTGCGGCGGCACCGGTAAGATCATTTCTTCGCCGTGCCACAAGTGCGGCGGTAAGGGCAAGGTCAGACGCCGTGTAAAGGCAGACGTCAACGTGCCTGCCGGCATTGACAACCGCCAGGTCATCAACGTGCGCGGCAAGGGCGATTCCGGCCTGAACGGCGGCCCGGCCGGCGACTTGAAAGTCGTGGTCACCATCCGCAAACACCCGTATTTTGAGCGAGACGGGTACGACGTTTGGCTGACGCAGCACATTTCGTTCGTGCAGGCAGCGCTCGGCGCCGACATCATGGTGCACACGCTTGACGGCGATGAAAAGATCCCGGTGGCTGCCGGCACGCAAAACGGCGATGTGTTCAAAATGAAAGGCAAGGGTATGGAGCGCCTTGGTTCCGGCCGCCGGGCCGACCAGTTCGTGCGCTTTGTCGTGGATGTGCCTACGTCGCTGACCAAAGAGCAGAAAGAGCTTTTGCGCCAGTTCGACAAAGAGTATGTGCCGCCGAAAAAGGAAAAAGAGGGCTTTTTCGGGAAATTTAAGAAATAAAGACATTTTCTGAACAAAGTTTACGCGCTTTTGAAATAACGGCGCTGTGTAAAATGCTTTTTACACAGCGCCGTTTCTTTTTGTCAGTTTTTTTACTTTGCTTTCATTTCTCCTTGAATAGCGGGCGCTATCATGGGCATGTCTTTAAAGAGTGTATCTTTTAGACGATCTGTTTTTATGGGAGGAATTTTTATGAAGAAAACCATTGTGATCCTGATCGCAGCCGTTGTCGCCATCACGGCAGTTTTTGCGGCCTGCAGCAGCGGAAAAGACGATGCAGGTGCGTCGGGCACAGCGATCCATGTGCTGACGCGTGAGGACGGCTCCGGCACCAGAGGCGCGTTTGTGGAGCTGTTCGGCATTGAGGAAAAGGACGAAAATGGTGAAAAAGTGGACAAAACGATCCAGACGGCGGAAATCACCAACAGCACTTCCGTTATGCTGACTACGGTGAACGGCGATGTGAACGCCATCGGCTACGTTTCGCTCGGTTCGCTTTCTGACGATGTAAAGGCGCTGCAGATCGACGGGGCGGACGCCACGGCTGAAAACATTGAAAACGGCACCTACAAAGTGGCGCGTCCGTTCAACATCGCTTACAAAGACGGCCTTTCCGAAGCCGGCCGGGATTTCATGAATTACATCATGAGCGACGAGGGCCAGGCCATTGTCAGTGAAAACGGCTATATTCCGGTGGAAGCAAGCGGTGCGTTTGCTACAAACGGCGCTTCCGGCTCCGTCACCGTCGGCGGTTCTTCTTCCGTCTATCCGCTGATGGAAAAGCTGGCCGAGGCTTACCAGAAAGTCAATACCTCGGTTACCGTCAACGTGCAGCAGAGCGACTCCACAGTGGGCATGTCTTCGGCGCAGTCCGGTGTGTATGACATCGGCATGGCGTCCAGAGCGCTTGAACAGTCCGAGCTCGACGGCGGCCTGACCGGCGTAACGATCGCAACCGACGGCATTGCGGTCATCGTCAATCAGGAAAATGCACTGAACGGCCTGACTTCTGACCAGGTCAAGGGCATTTACACCGGCGCGCTGACTACCTGGGAAGAACTTTCTGCAGATGCACAGAAGTAAACACCATGTAAAAGAGATCCTGATGCGGGCGCTGTTTTTCCTATGCGCCTGCATCAGCGTGTTTTGTGTCGTCATCATCTGTTATTTTGTGCTGACAAGCGGTCTGCCTGCCTTTCGTGAGATCGGTTTTGCCGATTTTATTTTCGGCATGGAGTGGCGACCGTCTTCGGGCGTCTACGGCATTTTCCCAATGATCGTCGGCAGCGTTTACGTCAGCGGTCTGGCTATGCTGATCGGTGTGCCGCTCGGCCTCGCCTCGGCTGTTTTTCTGGCGTATTACTGCCCGAAAAAAATCTATTCCTTTGCCAAAAATGCCGTTGATCTAATGGCCGGCATCCCGTCTGTTGTGTACGGCTTTTTCGGCCTTGTCGTCATTGTGCCCATTATGCAGCGCGTGTTCGGCACCAACGGCAAAGGCGTGTTGACGGCGGCGATCATTCTGGCCATTATGATTTTGCCGACCATTACCGGCGTGTGCGAAAGCGCCATGCGCGCGGTGGACCCGGCTTATTTTGAAGGGGCGCTGGCGCTTGGCGCCACCAAGGAATCGGCTGTTTTTATGTGTGCGTCACGCGGGGCGCGCTCCGGTATCCTGGCCGGGATCGTGCTGGCCGTCGGCCGCGCGATCGGTGAAACCATGGCGGTCGTGATGATCGCCGGCAACCAGCCGATCATTCCGGACAGCGTCCTTTCGGGCGTGCGTACGCTGACTTCCAACATCATTCTGGAGATGGGCTATGCGACGGACCTGCACCGTGAAGCACTTTTGGCCACGGCAGCCGTGCTGTTCGTGTTCATCCTGCTCATCAACCTCTCCTTCTCACTTCTGAAACGGGGGGCGAAAGAAAAGTGAAACGTCTGCAAAAAGCGCTTGGCTATGTGCGCCGTCATCCCGGCGCAGCGTTTGTGCGTTTTCTGATCTATCTGCTGAGCGCGCTCGGCATTTTCACCGTCGGCGCCATGGTCGTTTACATCGTCGTCAAAGGCGTGCCGAACCTGAAGCCGGAACTGTTTTCCCCGGTCTACACAAGCGAAAATGCCTCTATGCTGCCCGCGATCATTAATACCCTGATCGTTGTCGGTGTGACGATGCTGATCGCCGTGCCCATCGGCATTTTTTCCTCGGTCTATCTGGTCGAGTACGCCAAACCCGGTTCGCGCTTTTCCAAACTGATCGGCACAGCGGCGGAAACGCTGGCCGGCATTCCGTCCATTGTCTACGGTCTGTTCGGTTTTATTGTGTTTGTGAACGGCATGCGCTTCGGCAACAGCCTGATCGCCGGTATTTTGACTCTGGCCATTATGGTGCTGCCGGTCATTATGCGTACCTCGCAGGAGGCGCTGCTGGCCGTGCCGGCCTCTTACCGCGAGGGCAGCTATGCGCTCGGCGCCGGCAAGCTGCGCACGGTTTTTAAAGTGGTGCTCAAAAGCGCCATGCCCTCCATCATGTCCGGCGTTATTTTGTCGGTCGGGCGCATCGTCGGCGAAACGGCGGCGCTCATCTACACGGCCGGCACCATTCCAAAAGTGGCGGCAGGACTGCAGTCCTCCGGCCGAACGATCGCCGTACACATGTATTCGCTGATGAGCGAAGGGCTTTATATGGACGAGGCCTATGCGGCCGCCGTTGTTTTGCTCATTATTGTGATCGTTATTAATATGCTCTCAAATCTACTCGTAAAAAAGGCGGAAAAGAATGAATAAACATAAAATCAGCATTCAGCACCTGAATTTGTTTTACGGCTCGTTCCAGGCGCTGAAGGACATCAACTTATCTATGGAGGAAAAAGAGGTCACGGCGCTGATCGGCCCGTCCGGCTGCGGCAAGTCCACGCTGCTTAAGTGCATCAACCGCATGAACGACCTGGTGCCCGGCTGCCGTATCGAGGGCGAGATTTTGCTGGACGGCCAAAACGTCATGCAGGTCGAAGACCTGAACCTGCTGCGCAAAAACGCCGGCATGGTCTTTCAAAAGCCAAACCCGTTCCCGATGAGCATTTACGACAATATCGCATACGGTCCGCGCTGCCACGGCATCAAGAAAAAGCAGCAGCTCGACGAGATCGTGGAGCGCTCCCTGCGCGACGCGGCGCTTTGGGACGAGGTGCGCGACCGCCTTAAGAAAAGCGCACTCGGCATTTCGGGCGGTCAGCAGCAGCGCCTTTGTATTGCGCGCGCCCTGGCCGTGGAACCCCAGGTCATTTTAATGGATGAACCGACTTCGGCGCTCGACCCGCTCTCGACCGATAAGATCGAACAGCTGGTGCTGCGCCTGAAAGAAAAGTACACCATCGTGATCGTCACCCACAACATGCAGCAGGCACGCCGCATTTCTGACAAAACGGCGTTTTTCCTGCTCGGCGAAGCCGTGGAAAGCGGCGAAACGGCCCGGATTTTTGAAAAGCCTGCCGATGAACGCACGGCGGCTTATGTGAACGGACGCTTCGGATAAGTTGGCTTACAGGATCGTGATGCTTTTGCCGTCCACCAGGATCTTGCCGTTTTTCTGCATTTTCTTCAGTTCGCGCATCATGGCGCACCGGTCGGCCGAAAGGTAGTCGGCCAGGTCGCTGTAGCTCATCGGCACGCGGATCTGGCGGGCGCCCTGTTTGATACTCTGCTGGTTTAAATAGGCCAGCAGTTTTTTTTCGGTCGTTTTTCGGCTTAAAATGTCTATGTGCGTGTATCTTCGGCGCACCGCGCCAAGCAGCAGGCCGGCTGCGTTTTCGCACAGGCGGGCGTTGTTTAGTGAAAAAAGCGCGCTGCGGTCGGCGAAAAGTACTTCTGTTTTTGTTTTGGCTATGCTATAATGGTCACCGGCATAAAACATTTCGCTGGCCAGCGCGTCGCCGCGCAGCAAAATTTCAATGATGCTCCTGCGCCCGTCCTCGTCGGTGCTTATTACGAAAATTTTGCCGGAAAGCACAATACCCAGTTGGTTTTTGGAAATTTTTATTTGCTCGTTTTTTTCAAAAACCATAGTGGTGCAGTGCATTTCTTTTGCCAAAAGTGGCGCAACCACGCCGTTTATGCCGTTGAAAAGCGCACAAGTGTACAAAAAATCACCCTCAATATATATTGCTTGTTAAAAACTTTTACAACTATATCTTGTATTATAACAAAAGTCTGTTGCATTTGCAACAGACTTTTGCGCTTGTCTCTGGTATTATGTATAAGCAAAGTTTCGGCGCGCGCACTTCGCGCCGTGAAAGGAAGGATGTATGATGAAGATCATCAAGCGCAATGGCAGCGAAGTCGATTTTGATCTCGGCAAAATCGTTACCGCCGTTACCAAAGCCAACAATGCCGGCACCAAAAAAGAGCTGAATGACTCGCAGATCCGCGAGGTCGCCGAATATGTAGAGTTCAAGCTTTCCAAAGCGAACCGCGCCTTTTCAGTTGAGGAAATTCAGGACATCGTTGAAAACCAGATCATGGCAAAGGGCGCTTTTGAAACGGCCAAACGGTATGTTAAGTACCGTTACACCCGTTCCCTTGTGCGCAAGGCCAACACGACCGACAACCAGATCCTTTCCCTGATCGAGTGCAATAATGAAGAGGTCAAGCAGGAAAATTCCAATAAAAACCCAACGGTCAACAGCGTGCAGCGCGACTATATGGCCGGCGAGGTTTCCAAGGACATCACCAAGAGATTGCTGCTGCCGCCCGATATTGTGGAGGCGCATGAACAGGGCATCATCCATTTTCACGATGCCGACTATTTCGCTCAGCATATGCACAACTGCGACCTTGTCAATCTGGAGGATATGCTGCAAAACGGCACGGTCATCAGCGAAACGATGATCGAAAAGCCCCACAGCTTTTCCACCGCCTGCAACATCGCCACGCAGATCATTGCGCAGGTCGCCTCCAACCAGTACGGCGGCCAAAGCATTTCGCTGACGCATCTTGCCCCGTTTGTGGACATTTCGCGCCAGAAGATCCGCAGGTCCGTTGCGGAAGAAGCCAAAATGTTCGGCACGCCCGCCACGGAGGAAACCATTAATAAAATCGCTGAAAAGCGCCTGCTTGACGAGATCAAGCGCGGCGTGCAGACCATCCAGTACCAGGTCGTGACCCTGCTGACGACCAACGGCCAGGCGCCGTTCGTCACGGTGTTCATGTATTTGAACGAGGCCAAAAACGAGCAGGAAAAGGCCGACCTTGCCCTGATCATTGAAGAAACGCTCAAACAGCGCATGCAGGGTGTGAAAAACGAAAAGGGCGTTTGGGTCACCCCGGCATTCCCGAAGCTTATCTATGTGCTCGAAGAGGACAATGTCCGCGAAGACAGCAAATACTGGTACCTGACCGAGCTGGCTGCAAAGTGCACGGCCAAGCGCATGGTGCCCGATTATATTTCCGAAAAGAAAATGCTGGAATATAAGGTCGATAAAAACGGCAACGGCAACTGCTACCCCTGCATGGGCTGCCGCTCGTTCCTGACCCCGTATGTGGACCCTGCCACCAACAAGCCGCAGTATTACGGCCGTTTCAATCAGGGCGTTGTCACCATCAACCTGCCCGACGTGGCGCTTTCGTCTGAGGGCAACATGGAGCGCTTCTGGCAGATCTTTGACGAGCGTCTGGACCTGTGCTACCGCGCGCTGATGTGCCGCCACAACCGTTTAAAGGGCACGCTGTCCGACGCTGCGCCCATTTTGTGGCAGAACGGCGCCCTGGCGCGCCTGAAAAAGGGCGAAAAGATCGACAAGCTGCTCTACGGCGGCTATTCCACCATCAGCCTGGGCTATGCCGGCCTCTATGAGTGCGTCAAGTACATGACCGGCTACAGCCACACCGTTTCCGGCCCGCCGAAAGAGTTCGCGCTGGCTGTCATGAAGCACATGAACGACAAGTGCAAAGAGTGGAAGGCCAAGGAAAACATCGATTTCAGCATTTACGGCTCACCGATCGAATCCACCACTTACAAGTTCGCCAAGTGTCTGCAAAAGCGCTTCGGCATTGTAGAGGGCATCACCGACCGCACCTACATCACCAACTCGTACCATGTGCCGGTGTTTGAGGAGATCGACGCGTTCACCAAACTGAAGTTCGAGTCCGAGTTCCAGGCGCTTTCGCCCGGCGGCGCCATCTCGTATATCGAGGTGCCGAACATGCAGGACAACATCCCTGCCGTGCTCGAAGTCATGAAGTATATCTACGACAACATCATTTATGCCGAGCTGAACACCAAGAGCGACTACTGCCAGGTCTGCGGCTACGACGGCGAGATCCAGATCGTGACCGAGGACAGCGGCAAGCTCATCTGGAAGTGCCCGAAGTGCGGCAATACCGACCAGGACAAAATGAACGTTGCCCGCCGCACCTGCGGCTACATCGGCACGCAGTTCTGGAACCAGGGCCGCACGCAGGAGATCAAGGATAGGGTGCTGCATCTGTAATGAACTACGGCGAGATCAAAGACTGCGACATTGCAAACGGCGAGGGCGTGCGTGTTTCCCTGTTCGTTTCGGGCTGCACACACCACTGTCCCAACTGTTTTAACCAGCAGACGTGGGATTTTTCGTTCGGCAAGCCCTTTACGCGTGAGGTCGAGGACCGCCTTTTGCAAATGCTTTCGCGCAGCTATATCGGCGGTCTGTCGCTGCTCGGCGGCGAGCCGTTTGAACCGCAGAACCAAAAGGTGCTTTTGCCGTTTTTGCGCCGCGTGAAAGAGATGTATCCGCAAAAAAACATCTGGTGCTACTCAGGCTACACGCTCGAGGAGCTGCTCGGCCCGTCGCGCGCCCACACGGACGACACGCTGCCGATGCTTCAGCTGATCGATATTTTGGTCGACGGCCGCTTTGTGGAGGCGCTTAAGGACATTTCGCTGAAATTCCGCGGCTCTTCCAATCAGAACGTGATCGACGTGAAAAAGACGCTCGCAAGCGGTGAAAAAGTGCTTTATCTGCAGTAAAAAACGTCGGTAAATCCGAATTATGCCGGCGCAGACAAAAAGTCTGCGCCGGCTTTTTACTTATAAGCATTGCAGGGGGAAATATGGAAAACATCGGAAAATTAAGAAATATGACGTCCATCTATCTTTTGCAGGGCGGCAAAATGCTTTTGCTGTACCGGCAGGGTTCCCGCGTTGTGAACCGGGTTTGGGTCGGTTCGGCCGGCGGCCATTTTGAAAAGAATGAGTTAAACGATGCCATGGCATGCGTGCTGCGGGAGCTGCGCGAGGAACTGTCGGTGACGCCGGATATGCTCAGCGGACTGAAACTGCGCTATGTCACCCTGCGCAGAACCGATACCGAGATCCGGCAAAATTATTATTTCTTTGCCACGTTAAAAGACGGCTGCCGGCGTGACCTGGTCTCTAACGAGGGCGTTTGCCGCTGGTTTGCACTGGACGAGGTGCACAAGCTGAAAATGCCCTTTACGGCGCAGTATGTGGTGGCGCATTACCTGCAAACCGGCCGGTATGACGACGCGGTATACGGCGGCATTGCCGATGGGGAAAAAGTCGTATTTACAAAAATGCCGGCGTTTTGACCGGCTGCAGTCCAATAAAATGCCAATATGGATCGATGGAGGGTACTGTATGAAAATCGACGGCAACGAAAAAGAAAAAGCGGCCATGGCCGCGTTTCACCGCGGTGACCGGGCAGAGGGGCTGCGGCTGCAGGCTGCGTTTGTTTCGGATTTTCGCCGGGCTTATCAGCAGCAGGACCATTGCCCTTGCCAAAAGGCCTGCGCTTACCACGGTGACTGCCGGGCTTGTGTGGCCATTCACCGGGCGCACGGTGAACATGTGCCAAACTGCATGCGCCCCATGCTCAATGCAAAGTTCAGGCAGCTTTCGGCGCTTACCGAGCATACGCTGGCGCATGAGATCGAGCCGCCGGCGGAAATTTTAAGAAAAGAATTTCAAAAGTAAGCTAAGTGCAGGCCGGTTGTAAAAGAGGCTGGCCGGGTGGCTTCCCTGGCAGCCGTGAAAAAAAGACGCAAAGTGTTTGCGTCTTTTTTCATGTCACCCGGTTTCAACATCTATGAATCGCTTGTTGCTTTTTACAATATGTTGTGCTAAAATAAAATGGTCAAAATATTAATGTTAAATCCGTTTGCTTGATCTTGCTTGTTTTTGGAGGAATTTGTCATGAAATGTCCGTTTTGCGGTTATTCGGAAAGCCGGGTCATTGACTCCCGCCCGACCGATGAAAACGAACGCATCCGCAGAAGACGCGAGTGCCTGCAGTGCAAAAAACGTTTTACAACGTATGAAATCATTGAAGACCTGCCCATTATCGTCATTAAAAAAGACAAAAGCCGCGAAGTGTTCGACCGCAACAAGCTGCTTAAGGGCATGCTGCGCGCCTGTGAAAAGCGCCCGGTCACGATCCAGGTGCTGGAACAGGCCATCGACAGCATCGAAACGCAGCTGCAGTCCACACTGGAGCGGGAGGTCACCAGTGTGCGCATTGGTGAAATGACAATGGAAAAGCTGCGCGACATTGACGAGGTGGCCTACGTCCGTTTCGCCAGTGTGTATAAGGAATTTGACAGCGCCGAGGCTTTTAAGGAAGAGCTGGCAAAGCTGTCCTGACTTGTCGGAGGGTGTCAATCATGCAGCTGCACCGGTGGCCGAAAAAGGTTCAGGAACTCACGGCGCGGCAGTCCTGCGTGCGCGACTGTATTGGGCAGTCCGGCGCCCAGGTGTGGCTGTTTGACCGCCTTGTGCTGAAAACCGGGCGCGGCGTGCCGGCCATTCGTGCAGAAAAAGAACGGCTCGCTTATCTTGCCGGCCGTCTGCCTGTGCCCCGCGTCGTGCATTATGAAGAGGTGCATGGCCGCGCATTTTTGCTTATGGAACGTCTGCCGGGGCGCATGCTTTGTGATGAAGTGTACCTGCGCGACCCGCAACAGCTGGTGCGTCTGCTTACCGAAGCTTATACGCTGCTGCGCTGCGCCGATTTGTCCGACTGTCCGTTCGATGCCGGTACCGGCGCACTTTTGCCGGCTGCGCGCGTGCGCGTGCAAAGAAAGCAGTGCTCTGTGTCGAATGCAGAGCCGGGCACATACGGCTCCGGCGGTTTTCAGAACCCTGCCGCGCTTCTTGCGTGGCTGGAGCAGCATGTGCCGCCGTGTGAACCGGGCTTTGTGCACGGCGATTTCTGTTTGCCGAACATTTTGGTGCAGGGCGGCACGGTCAGCGGTTTTGTAGACGTCGGGCACTGCGGTCTTGGCGACGGCTGGCAGGACCTGGCGCTTGGCCTGCGCAGTCTGCAGCATAATTTAAAGGCGCGCCTTGGGGCAGATGCGTTTGCGGCCGTCTCGGCGTCTTTTTTTGACTGCCTTGGCCTTACACCGGATCATGAAAAGATAAAATATTACATATTGCTGGACGAGCTTTTTTGAGGTTGCAAAGGACACATGAAAGAAGATAAGTACGACGACCCTGTATTTTTTAAAAAATATGCCGAAATGACCCGCTCGCGTCTCGGCCTGGCCGGCGCCGGCGAGTGGCCGGCGCTTGAAAAAATGCTCCCTTCTTTTGCGGGTAAGCGTGTGCTGGATCTTGGCTGCGGTTATGGCTGGCACTGCAAATATGCGGCCGAACACGGCGCAAAAAGTGTGCTTGGCGTCGATCTGTCTGAAAAAATGCTGGAAATTGCCCGGCAAAAGAATGCGGCTCCTCAAATCGCTTACTGCTGCGGTGCTATGGAGGATCTGGCGTTTTCGCCGGCTTCGTTTGACGTGGTGCTCAGTTCGCTTGCGTTTCACTATGTGCGCGATTTTGATGCGCTGGTGCAAAAGATCGCCGCTTGGCTCGCACCGGGCGGCACGTTTGTCTTTTCGGTCGAGCACCCAACGTTCACGGCCTACGGCAGCCAGGACTGGTATTATGATGAAAACGGCAATATTCTCCACTTTCCGGTCGACCGCTATTTTTACGAGGGGCAGCGCGACGCGGTCTTTCTCGGCGAGCATGTTATTAAATACCACCGCACGCTGACTTCTTATGTCGGCGCGCTGCTGCAAAACGGATTTTCGCTGACCGATTTAAAAGAGCCGATGCCGCCACAGACCGTGCTGCACCTGCCCGGCATGCCGGATGAAATGCGCCGTCCGATGATGCTTTTGCTGCGCGCAGATAAAAAGGAATAAAACATGTTTAAAATATAAAAGGACCGGACAACCGGTCCTTTTTGTAATGGCGCTTGTGCAAATGTGTAAAATTCGGTTTTCAAACCAATTTGATCTTCAGCAGTCCGGCCAGGCCGTCAAACTGCAGGGGCGTCATTTTCGCGCCGTGCAGCTCCGTCAGGTCGCTGGAAACCATGGGCGCTTCGAACCGGCAGGGCGACAGGTCGGCGCCGGACAGGGAAGTTTTGAAAAAATTGTTTTCCACCAGCTTGCAGTCTGCTGCATGCACCTGCTTCCAGCTTACGGCGCAAAGCGATGCGCCGGTGCAGTCGCAGCCGGTCAGTTCGGTGCTTTGTACCCGGCAGCTGTCAAACGCCGCCAGGTTCAGCATACAGCCTTTTACCGTGCAGTTTTTGAAATAGGCGCCGCTGAAATCTGCGCCGGTCCATTTGGCGTTTTGCACCGTGCAGCCCAAAAACGTACAGTCGCGAAACGTGCTGCCGGAAAAATTGCAGCCCTCAAACACTGTTTCGGTAAAATCACAGCCGGTAAAATCGCAGCCGGTCAGGCTGCAGCGCAAAAAACGGCACGCCCGAAAGGACGCGCCGCTGAAATCCTCACCCGTGCCGTTTTCCGTAAACGTGCCGTGCACGATCGTTTCATCGTTTTCCGCAGCGGCTTGCACACAGGCCGTCAGGCATGCGGCGCCGGTTTCAGCGCTGCTTTTTTGTTTTGCGGAATCTGTCATATTCTTCTACGACCTGTTCATATCTTTTATAGGCGTTGTCCACCGCGTCCTCCCACGAAAGGTAGATTTTTTCGCAGGCGTTTTCGCCGACCCTGCGCATCTGTTCGGGGTCGGCCAGCAGTGTGCGCAGGCGCTCTTCAAAGCTTTCGGTCGACTCTTCGCACAAAAAACCGGTTTCATTGTCTGCAATGCCTTCGGCCGCGCATGAACCGCGCACCAAAAGGCTTGCCACGCCGCAGGCGGCCGCTTCGCGCACCACCAGGCCGTTCGTATCAAATGTGGAGGGGAACACCAAAAGATCGGCGGCCGAATAGCAGGCTTTCAGTTTGCCGCGGTCGTGGATGATGCCGGTAAAGATCACCTCGTTTTCAAGGCCTATCTTTCGCACATAGCGCTTGACCTGGCCGCAGTTTTTGCCGCCGCCGATCATCAGCAGCTGAAAGGCGGTGCCGCTGTTTTTCAGCCTGTGCAGCGCGTCTAAAACGATCTGCAGGTTTTTGTACCACATGATGCGGCCTACAAAAATCAGCGTCGGTACGCCGGGCTTCAGCCCGTACTTCTGGCGAACAGCATCGACCTGTGTCTGCGCCGCGGCGCCGCGCTCCATATCTACGCCGTTTGGCATAACGACCACGTTGCCGGCATAGCCGAATTTGCGCAGGCTGTCCACCGTGCCGCGGCTCGGCACCCAAACTTCGTCTGCCGCGTAGATGTTGTTGCGCAAAAATCGTTTTGCAAATTCCGAAAGATAGCGCACATGCACACGTTCCAGAATGTCGTACTCATATTTGGTGTGGTAGGTCAAAATGACCGGCACGTCCTGCACGCGCTTGACCAGGCGGAAAAAGTACGAGGTCGCAAGCGGGCAGTGCGAGTGCAGAAGGTCAAAGTGCATGTTTTTAATGTCCATGCGAAACTTCTTTTTAAACGGCCAGCCAATGGGGTATTTGTCTTTGTTCGGAATTTTCAGGTTCTGGTAGCGGTACACATGAAAAGGGTAACGGTCTTTGCCGGCCGCCGGGTTTTCCGGTGTGACCACCGTCACGTCGCAGCCCATTTTCTGCAGGTAATTGGCGTAATTCATAACGGTGTAGACGATGCCGTCTACATTCGGGGGAAATGCGTCTGTGCCCAGGGCAATTTTTAATTTTTTGTCCACTTTGCACCTCGAAACATTTTATAAAAATAAATTCACTGAATTTGCGGAGATTTTTGGTTAATAAATAATAGCACACTTGTCTGGTAATGTAAAGAAAGGGCGTGCTGAATTTTTTATTAATTTTTATTAAGGCTTGATTCCTGGCGGCTGTCTCTTATACACATCT
>URDW01000029.1 GCA_900546735.1 uncultured Oscillospiraceae bacterium | reverse complement strand
CGTCGGCAGCGTCAGATGTGTATAAGAGACAGATGGAGGATTTTGCCATCGACATCATCGTCGGCAAGGGGCCATCGGCCAACTCCATCCGGCTCGATCTGCCGCGTTTCACGCTCATCGGCGCCACAACGCGCGCCGGTCAGCTTTCTGCGCCGCTGCGCGACCGTTTCGGCGTGATCCTGCGCCTGGAGCTTTATACGACTGAACAGCTTTTGCAGATCGTAAAGCGCAGTGCGGCGATCCTTGGCATTGAGATCGACGAGGACGGCGCCCGGCAGATCGCTTCGCGTTCGCGCGGCACACCGCGTATTGCCAACCGGCTTCTGAAACGCAGCCGCGATTTTGCGCAGGTGCGCCACAACGGCGTGATCGACAAAGCGGCCGCAGAGGATGCGCTTGGCCGTATGGACATTGACGAACTTGGGCTGGATCTGATCGACCGCCGGCTGCTGACGACGATGATCAAAAACTTCGGCGGCGGGCCTGTCGGACTGGAGACGGTGGCCGCTGCGATCGGCGAAGAGGCTGTCACGATCGAGGATGTGTATGAGCCGTATCTGATGCAGCTCGGGTTTTTGAGCCGTACGCCGCGCGGGCGCTGTGTGACGCCGGCCGGTTATGCGCACCTGGGCTTTCAGCAGGACGGCCAGCAGACAATATTTTAAGAAAACGGAGTTTTGTTTTGAGATTTACCGACAAATGGCAGGATTACCGCCTGCTCGACTGTTCCGGCGGCGAAAAGCTGGAGTCGTGGGGCAAATATGTGCTGGTGCGTCCGGATCCGCAGGTGATTTGGAAAAGCCCGCGGGACGACGTCCGCTGGCGCCGGTGCGACGCGCGCTACTTCCGCTCAGATAAGGGCGGGGGAAACTGGCAGGTGTACCGCAAGCTGCCGCCGGCCTGGCAGATCTCCTACGGCGATCTGACGTTCAACATCAAAACAATGGGCTTTAAGCACACCGGTCTGTTTCCGGAACAGGCCGTCAACTGGGATTTTCTGCGTTCGGTCATCCGTGCGCAGGGCGGACGCAGGGTCAGTGTTTTGAACTTGTTTGCCTACACGGGCGGTGCAACGATTGCTTGTTTAAAAGAAGGCGCTTCTGTGGTGCATGTGGATGCCTCGAAGGGCATGGTGCAGTGGGCCAAGGAAAATGCGAAAGCTTCCGGGGTAGACGGCGGCGATGTGCGCTGGATCGTGGACGACTGCATGAAGTTTGTAGAGCGCGAGATCCGCCGCGGACATTTTTACGATATTATCATTCTTGATCCGCCAAGCTACGGCCGCGGCCCAAAGGGCGAGGTTTGGCGGCTGGAGGATTCGATTTATGATTTCATGCAGCTTTGCTGTCAGCTGCTGTCTAAACAGTCGCTGATGGTGCTGCTCAACTCTTATACGACCGGCCTTTCCGCGTCGGTCATGCAGTATATTTTGGCCGATCTGGTGCAGCCGAAATTCGGCGGCGTCGTCACTGCGGACGAGATCGGTCTGCCGGTGGAGCGCAGCGGCGGCATTTTGCCCTGCGGCGCCACGGCCGTCTGGATGCGTGAACAATGGACTTGATTCGTTATGAAGATGTCACGTTCTCCTATTTTACGGAGGATGAGGACGAGCAGAAAATAGAATATAAGGTTTTTGAACATTTTAATTTGTCGATCGAAAAAGGCTCGTTCGTCGCTGTGCTCGGCCACAACGGCTCCGGCAAATCCACCATCGCCAAGCTGGCAAACGGCATCGTCGTGCCGCAGGGCGGCCGGGTGCTGGTCGACGGTATATCTACGGCTGAAGAAGACCGTCTGTTTGACATCCGCAGCCGTGTCGGCATGGTGTTTCAAAATCCCGACAACCAGATCGTCTCTTCCATTGTGGAGGAGGATGTGGCTTTTGGTGTGGAAAACTTGGGCCTGCCGCCTGCGGAGTGCCGCAGCCGTGTGGACGAAGCGCTGCAGCGTGTCGGCATGTACGAATACCGGCTAAAGGCGCCCAATAAGCTTTCCGGCGGGCAGAAGCAGCGCGTGGCCGTGGCCGGCATCATTGCCATGCGCCCACAGTGTATCGTGTTTGACGAGCCGACGGCGATGCTTGACCCAAGCGGCCGCGCCGAGGTGATGCAGATCGCAAAGGAACTCAACCGCCGCGACGGCATTACGATTTTGTTTATTACGCACAACATGGATGAGGCGGTGCAGGCCGACCGCGTGGTCGTGGTCGACAGCGGCGTGATCGTGAAGGACGGCGTGCCGCGCGATGTGTTTGCCGACGTGGAGGGCATGAAAGCCCTGGGGCTCGATGTGCCGCAGTCTACGGAACTTGTGCACATGCTGGGTCTTGAAAACGAATGCGGCCAGACGATTTTGAACGCCGACGAGTGCGCGGCTTTTCTGGGCAGCATTTTGGAGAGGAAGTAAATGGAAATTCTTTCCTGTAAGGATTTAAACTATATATATGGCGCCGGCACGCCTTTTGTAACGCAGGCGCTTAAAAATGTGTCGTTTGACGTGCAGGCGGGCGAGATCATCGGCATCATCGGCCACACGGGCTCGGGCAAATCGACTTTGATCGAGCATTTAAACGGCCTTTTGAAGCCGGAAAGCGGCACGGTGTATTTGAAAGACGCGGACATCTGGGCCGATAAAAGCAAAATCAAAAGCGTGCGCTTTTCCGTTGGCCTTTGCTTCCAGTACCCGGAGTATCAGATTTTTGAAAACGATGTGTTCAGTGAGATCGCTTTCGGCCCGAAAAAGATGGGGCTCGATGCGCCGCAGATCAAAGAGCGCGTGCTGGAGTCGATGGATTTCCTGGGGCTTGACCGTGCGCTGGCGGATAAGTCGCCGTTTGACCTCAGCGGCGGGCAGAAGCGCCGCGTCGCCATTGCCTCCATTGTGGCCATGCGCCCCGAGGTGCTGGTGCTCGATGAACCGACGGCCGGGCTCGACCCGCGCGGGCGCGACCAGGTGCTGCAGCTGATCCGCGACTATCAGCAAAAGACCGGGCGCACCGTTCTTGTGGTGTCGCATTCTATGGAGGATGTGGCGAAGCTTGCCAGCCGTGTGCTGGTGATGTACGGCGGCGAGGTGGCCATGTACGGCACAGTGGCCGAGGTGTATGCCCAAGTCGATAAACTGCGTGCCATGGGCCTCAATGTGCCCGAGGTGACGGCTGTGTTTGCAAAGCTGCATGCCATGGGCGTGCCGTGCCGCACCGATATCTATACTTTGGAAAGCGCCGCCGCCGAAGTGCGCCGGCTGATGAAAGGGGAGAAGACGCATGATCAGTGACATTACGATCGGCCAGTATTTCCCCGGTAATTCGTTTTTGCACCGAATGGATGCAAGAGTCAAGTGCGTACTTTTGCTGTTTTTGCTCATTTCGGCGTTTTTGTGTTTTAATTTTTATGCACTCGGTGCGCTGGTGCTGTTTTCGGTTTTTCTGGTCGCTGCGTCGCGCATCCCTTTTAAAACCATTTTAAAAAGCTTAAAGCCGCTTATTCTGGTAATGCTGCTGACCATGGTGCTGAACCTGTTTTACGGTTCCGGCAAGGTGCTGGTGGAGCTTGGCGCTTTAAAAATCACCGAAGGCGGCGTGATCAATGCTATTTTTTTGGCGGTGCGCATCATCGTTTTGGTGCTCATCAGCAGCCTTTTGACCTACACGACTTCTCCGACCACGCTGACTTCGGCGATCGAAAGCCTGATGGCGCCGGTCAAGCTGATCAAGCCGGAGGCGCCGCATATGGTCGCCATGACGATGACGATCGCGCTGCGGTTCATTCCGACGCTGATCGATGAAATGGAGAAGATCATGAATGCCCAGAAATCGCGCGGTGCAGATCTGGACAGCGGCAACCTTGTGCAGCGCGCCAAGGCGCTCGTGCCGGTTTTGATCCCGCTTTTCATCTCCAGCTTCCGACGTGCGCGTGAACTGGCCTATGCTATGGAGTGCCGCTGCTATCGCGGCGGTGTCGGCCGTACAAAAATGAATGTGGCGCACATGCATGGTGTGGATTATATCGCTATTCTGATCGTGGCTGTCTTTTATGCAGTCGTCATTTTGTTGAATATTTTTCTTGGCAAAATCATATGAGAAATATATTGTTAAAAATGCAGTACGACGGCGCCTGCTTCCACGGCTGGCAGGTGCAGCAAAACGCTTATACCGTGCAGCAGGCGCTGCAGGATGCGCTGCAGCGGCTTTTCGGCGTGCGCCCGGATGTAAAGGGATGCTCGCGCACCGACAGCGGCGTGCATGCACAGGCCTACTGTGCAACGTTTCGCACACAAAAGCAGATCGCGTGTGAAAATATCCTGCGGGCGCTGAACACTTATCTGCCGCGCGGCATCTGCGTGTTTGACTGTTTTGAAGTGCCGGATGATTTTCATCCGCGCTACAGCTGCCTTGCCAAGCAGTATGTTTATAAAATTTACAATGCGCCTGTGCGCAGTCCTTTTTACGAAAATCGTGCGCTGCATTATCCTTACCGTCTGGACGAAACGTTTTTGGACCGCGAGGCAAAGGCGTTTTTGGGGCGGCACGATTTCAGCGGCTTTTGCAGCGCGCGCAGCGATGTGGAAGACACGGTGCGCGAGGTTTACCGCGCCGATGTGGTGCGCCGGGGCGACGAGGTGCATTTTATCGTAAAAGCGAACGGCTTTTTATACAACATGGTGCGCATTATGGTGGGCACACTGCTGTTTGTGGCCGAGGGCAAAATCGCGCCCGGCACTTTGGGCGAAGTGATCGCTGCGAAAGACAGGCGCTGCTGCGGCAAAACAGCGCCGCCCGGCGGCCTTTATTTGAATCAAGTGGAATATGCACCGCAGGCTTTGCAGTGGAAGGAGGATGGCGTGTGACAGATCCGGAAAGAAGAGCGCTGCACGAACAGCGTGAAGAGGAGCGGCGTGCGCTTCGGCGAAAAAAACAGGACAAACGCAAAAAAATCGCCTGGATCGTTATTGCCGTTTTGATCGTTGTGTTGGTCGCATTGCGTATTTCCGAAATAGATTTTGCTTCCGTCAGCCAGAAGCATACAGATTCTGACGGCCATTTTTCCTTTAATTCCGGTTATGATAATGAGGCCTATCCTTACGCGCTTGACAGTTCCAACGACACGGCCTGCGCGGAGCTCTCCAATAAAATCGCCGTTTTGACCGCCGGCTCTTTCCAGCTTCTGAACCCGGCCGATGCAACGGAAGTGCGCACGGTCGTGCACCGCTATGCAAACCCGTTGCTGCAGACTGCGGGCAGTTATGCGCTGATCTATGACCAGGGCGGCGTCAAGTTCCGCCTGGAGACCGATTCCAAAACGCTTTATGAGCAGACGGCCGACCACTCCATTTTGTGTGCTGCCGTCGGCGCAAACGGCACCGTTGCGGTGGCTACGCTTTCGGATTCGGCGAAATGTTCAATAATTGTTTACTCGAAATCTCTTGAAAAAATCAATACATATGATATATCATTAGGCTATGTTGCGCAGCTGGCCGTAGACAGCTCGGGCAGCAATATCGCTTATGCTTGCTTTGATTCCGAGAACGCCGCGTTAAAAACGTATGTCTGTTATCAGAGCGATGAAGCGGCAACGGCTGAATTGGACTGCGGTGCGCTGCTCGATCTGCAGTTTCGCGGCAGTAAGGTCTACTGTGTCTGCGCCGGGGGCGTAGCCCTGCTGGATCGCAGCGGCGAACTGCAAAGTGTCTTCTCGGCGGATACGCCGGTGCAGATCTCGGCTTTTTGCTACAATCCGGCCGGTGATCTGGTTGTTTGCAGTGCACAGTCCGACACGGCAGCAACGGCGCAGGTCTCGGTCATCAGCGAAAACGCCCGTCTGGACACGAAGTTTGACGTGGATTTTGTGCCGCAGTGCATAGCTGCCTCCAGAAGCGTTTACGCTGTATATAACGGCACGGATATTTATTTGCTGGACAAAAGCGGCGCTGTGACCGACACCGTCTCTTCTGTGGACAGCGTTTCGGCCATGCAGGTCGTTTCCAGACGTCTGTTCTATATTCAGCAGTCTATGCTTTCGTGCCATAGTCTGTAAATTTTGGTGATGGCATTGTCCTATATTGATTTAATCATTCTTGTGGTTATGGCGCTGGTCGTTTTCTCCGGCTGCCATAAAGGGTTTGTGCGCACGCTGTTCTCGCTGGCCAAGTTTGTGGTAACCATCCCGCTTGCGTTTCTTCTCAGCGACTGGCTGACTCCGTATGTCATGCGTGACATTGTAACGCCGTATGCGCTCGAACAGCTCGAAACAAAGCTGCAGACCGTTTCCGGCTCGGGCTCGGTTGCAGAGGCCGTCCGTTCTGTACTGCCGTTTTTGCCCGATTCTGCGGCCGATTCTCTGCAGCAGCAGTGGGATTTGGCGGTTGCGGCCGATCCGGCGTTTGTTCAGCATCTGTTTGACAACACGATCGAGCCGGTCGCAAACATCGTGGTGCAGGTTCTTGTCTTTTTGGCCGCCTGTCTGGTGCTCAGCATCGCTTTGTGGCTTATCTCTTTGCTTTTAAAGCCCAAAAAGGATTCCACGCTCGGCAAGGCGGACCGTGTGTTCGGCGGTGTGCTCGGCTTTGTGAAGGCTGTAATGCTTCTTTTTGTGTTTTGCACGATCATTCAGGTGCTGTCCACATTCCTGGCTTCCTTTGAAAGCAGCTCTCTGGCGCAAGCGCTGGAGCAGAGCTTTATTATACGTCAAATCAACACAATCAACCCCTTTAACGACTTTGTGTAACTGAGAGGTATTTTCCATGAATTTGAAAAGCAACTTAAAATCCCTTTTTGAGGGCTGCTGGACCATTCCCAATCTGCTGTCGGTGATCCGCATTGCGCTGATCCCGGTGTTTGCCGTATTGTTCGTAAAGGGTCATGTGCTGGCCGCCTGCATCGTGATCGCGGTGGCGGCGCTGACCGACTTGTTTGACGGCAAAATTGCCCGCAAGTTCAACCAGGTCTCGGCGCTCGGCAAAATTCTGGACCCGATCGCCGACAAGCTGTCGCAGATGGCGATCGTCATCGTGCTCATTTTTACATACCGCGACGACAGCATTAAATACCTGTTTGCCTTTTTCATTGTCAAAGAGGTGCTGATGCTGATCGGCGGCGCCGTTTTGCTTTCCAAAGGCATGCGCCCGACCGCCGCAGAAATGTGGGGCAAGGTCGCTACGACCGTTTTTTACATCGTTATGATCTTTATCATCTGCTTTGGCCAAAACGGCGCTCTGGTGGCGCTGACCGGCTTCCAGCTGAACGAAACGTTCACCTGGGTGCTCGTCGCCGTTTCGGCCGTGGCTACGCTTTGCTCGCTGTTCGGTTACATCCCCGGCTTTGTCAAGCAGATGCGCGAAAATAAAGCGGGTAAGCCGTCTGACGGCACAAAACAATGATTTTCCCCGGTAAGGAGTTTTACAGTATATGAAAAAACAAATGTGTTCCCGGTGCGGCAAGCGCCCGGCGGTGATTTTTATTCAGCGTTCCGACATGCAAAAGGGCGCTGAACCGCAGGGACTTTGCATCCAGTGCGCCAAAGAACTGAATATCGGCCCGGTCAAAAATATGATCGAAAAGCTCGGCCTGACAGATGAAGATCTGGAAATGGCGTCGGAGCAGATGAGCCAGTTTATGGAGAATATGGATGATTTCGACTTCGGCGATCTCGGCGCCATGTTCAACCCGGAAAATATGGACGGCGCCAAAACGCTGCCCTATGCCGACATGTTCGGCGACGGGGCTGTGGACGCCGATTATGACGACGAGTCGTCGGACGGCGCGTCTGCGCAGAAAAAGCAGCGCGGCAAGCGCCCGAAAAAGAATTCGCAGGACGAGGCGCGCAAGTTTTTGAACAGTTACTGCAATAATCTGACGAAGCGCGCCAAAGAGGGCAAAATCGACCGCATCATCGGCCGCGACAAAGAAATCGACCGCGCGGTGCAGATCCTTTGCCGCCGCACGAAAAATAACCCCTGCCTGATCGGTGAGCCCGGCGTCGGCAAAACCGCCATTGCTGAGGGTCTTGCCATTAAGATCGCAAAAGGCGAGGTGCCGGCGCGCCTGGCCGACAAAGAGATCTATCTGCTCGATCTGACCGCGCTTGTGGCCGGCACGCAGTTTCGCGGCCAGTTTGAAGGGCGTATCAAGGGTCTGGTCGATGAGGTGAAACACGAGGGCAATATCATTCTGTTTATTGACGAAGTGCACAATCTGGTCGGCACCGGCGACAGTGAGGGCACGATGAACGCCGCCAATATCCTGAAGCCGGCGCTTTCGCGCGGCGAGATCCAGGTCATCGGCGCGACTACGTTTACCGAATACAGAAAGTATATCGAAAAGGACGCCGCGCTGGAACGCCGTTTCCAGCCTGTTAAGATCGAGGAGCCGTCGCTCGAGGAGGCGTACCAGATGCTGCTCGGCATCAAGTCCTATTATGAAACTTATCACGGCGTACGCATTTCGGATACGCTGGTCTATAAGGCCGTGCAGCTGTCAGAACGCTATATCACCGACCGTTATTTGCCGGATAAGGCCATCGACCTGCTTGACGAAAGCTGCACCTGCGCCAATTTGCGCAATCCGGCCATCAGCCAGGTACAGCTGATGGAAAAGCAAAAAACCAATCTGCTGCAGAATATCGATAAGCTTTCCGATACAGAGGAGGGCACTGTGCCGGATTATGAGGCCATCACAAAACTCAAATCCAAGGTCATGGCCATTGACAATGAGCTGCCGGCGCTGCAGGAAAAAGCGCAGGACAATTTTGTGCTGGAAGAAGACTTGGCAAAGGTCATCAGCATGTGGACCGGCATCCCGGCTGCTAAGGTGGAGCAGGGCGACATCAAAAAGCTCGCCGGGCTGGAGGATGCTCTGAAACAGAAAATCATCGGCCAGGACGAGGCAATCAGCAAAGTGGCCAACGCTGTGCGCCGCGGCCGCATTCAGATCTCGCCGCGCCGCCGCCCGCAGTCGTTCATCTTTGTCGGCCCGACCGGTGTCGGCAAAACAGAGCTTGTCAAGCAGCTGGCTGCCAATCTGTTCGATTCGCCGGATACGCTTATCCGCCTGGACATGAGCGAATATATGGAAAAATTCAGCGTTTCGCGCATCATCGGTTCGCCGCCCGGTTACGTCGGCTATGACGATGCCGGCCAGCTGACGGAAAAAGTGCGCCGCAAGCCCTACAGCGTTATCCTGTTCGACGAAATCGAAAAAGCGCATAAGGATGTTTTGAATATCCTTTTGCAGATCCTCGACGAGGGCCGCATCACTGACTCGCAGGGCAGAACGGTCAATTTTGAAAACACCGTCATCATCATGACTTCCAACGCCGGTTCGACCGACCAGAATACGCTCGGCTTCGGCAAGTCGGAAACGGATATTACCAAAGAGGTCACGATGCGTGCGCTGGAGCGCTTCCTGCGGCCGGAATTCCTCGGTCGTGTGGATGAGATCGTCATCTTTAACCGCTTGACCTTCGACAACTTTGAAAAGATCGCGTCGCTGATGCTCGACGAGCTTGTGCCGTCGCTGAAAGACAAGGGCATCGACTTTGTCTATGATGAAAGTGTGCCGGTCTACCTGGCCAAAAAGGCTTACGGCGGCAAAAAGGGTGCGCGCTCTCTGCGTGATGCCGTGCGCCGTGAGGTGGAGGAAAAACTCGCCAATGCCATCGTCTTTAATCAGGACACAAAGATCGAGCGCTTTACGGTCTCTGCCAAAGAGGGCAGCGTAAACGTGCAGATCAACTAAGCATTTTGTGCGGCAGGTTTTGGCCTGCCGCATGTTTTTCCTGATCCCGCATAGGGCAGCGTGGTTTGTTACACTCAGGTTTGCCGTAACAATTTTGAAAAATTTTGCAAAATGTATTGACTTTTATCCGCCCTTTATATATAATAACTACCGTCGCCTGCGGGTGTAGTTCAATGGTAGAATCCCAGCCTTCCAAGCTGGTCGCGTGGGTTCGATTCCCATCACCCGCTCCAGTGAAAGATGCGCTTGTAGCTCAGCTGGATAGAGCAACTGCCTTCTAAGCAGTGGGTCAGGGGTTCGAGTCCCTTCAAGCGCGCCATATTTTTTTGCCACATATTTTACCCTGTATGGTGGGATTAGTTCAGTTGGTTAGAGCGCCAGTTTGTGGCACTGGAGGTCATGGGTTCGAATCCCATATCCCACCCCACTTTTAAAAATCATTCCCAAGCTACATTGGGGTGTCGCCAAGCGGTAAGGCAAGGGACTTTGACTCCCTCATGCGTAGGTTCGAATCCTGCCTCCCCAGCCAGCGCCCCAATTTTGGGGCAAATGACCCATTAGCTCAGTTGGCAGAGCACTTGACTTTTAATCAAGGTGTCCGGAGTTCGAATCTCCGATGGGTCACCACAAACACCGTAAGCATTTGCTTGCGGTGTTTTTCTTTGCCCAAAACCGAAAAAGCGTTGTCGCAAAACAAAATCAAGGCCAAACATCAAGCGTGCATCAAATTGTCCACCGGGCTGTACTTGGGAAAATTAGGAACGATTTTTCGGGTTGTAGAGTGGATATGTTTTTAGACAAAGGAAAAGGACGGCATCAGCCGTCCTTTTCCTTTTAAGTTACCATTATGCATTTTTACTTTTTGCTTTATCTTTTCGCAGGTCGATGGAGCGGATGCATTTGCGCAGCGGCAAAACCGCAGCGGGGGAGACGCTCAGTTCGTCCACGCCCATGCGCAAAAACGTTTCGGTCAGCGCGGTGTCTGCGCCAAGCTCGCCGCAAATGCCCACCCAGCAGCCGTGCCGGTGGGCGGATTGCACCGTCATTTCGATCATGCGCAGCACGGCGGGGTGGTGCGCGTCAAAAAACGGATCCAGCTTCGGGTTCTGGCGGTCGATCGCCAGTGTGTACTGCGTCAGGTCGTTGGTGCCGATGGAGAAAAATTCCACTTCCTGCGCCAGTTCGTCGGCGATCATGACAGACGCCGGCGTTTCGATCATAATGCCGATCTCTACATCTCCGCAGGGAACTTTTTCCGCTTCCAGCTCCTTGCGGCACTCTGCCAAAATCTCTTTGGCGTCGCAGACTTCCCGCACGGAAATGATCATCGGGAACATGACCGATATGTTGCCGTAGGCCGCCGCGCGCAAAATGGCACGCAGCTGTGTTTTGAAAATTTCCTTTTGCGTCAGGCAGATGCGTATGGCGCGGTAGCCCAGCGCCGGGTTGTCTTCTTTGCCCAGGCCGAAGTAGTCGGCCTGCTTGTCGGCGCCGATGTCGAGCGTGCGGATGATGACCTTTTTGTCGGCCATGGTTTCCGCTACGCGCTTGTAGATGGTAAACTGCTCCTCTTCGCTCGGAAAATCGTTTCGCCCAAGGTAAATGAACTCGCTTCTGAACAGGCCGATGCCCTGCGCGTCGTTTTGCAGCACAAAACCAACGTCCGACACGTTGCCGATGTTGGCAAAAACCTTGATCTCAGTGCCGTCCAGCGTAATGTTCGGCTTTTTCTTCAGCCCCTGCAGCAATGCGGCCTGTTCGGCGTCGGTACGCCGGCGCGCCTCCATTGTTTTGAGCAGGTCGGGGGTCGGGTCAATGTAAACGCAGTGGTTGTAGCCGTCCAGTACGGCCGTGTGCCCGTCCCACTCTTCGCGGATGTCTACACCGATCAGCGCCGGAATGGCCATGGTGCGCGCCAGAATGGCCGTGTGGCTGTTGGTGGAGCCATGGCGTGTGATGAAGCCTAAAAGCTTGCTTTTATCGAGCTGCATCGTCTCGCTTGGCGTCAAGTCATCAGCCATCAGAATAAACGGCTCATCAAAGTCTACTTTCTCCTGCTTTCCGGTCAGTACGGCGGCCAGGCGGCCTGCAACGTCCTTAATGTCGGTCGCGCGCGCCTGCATGTACGCGTCGTCCATGGCGGCAAAAATCTCGGCAAAATTGTCGCCGGCGGTCAGCACAGCGTATTCTGCCGTTGCGTCCTGCGTTTCAATAATGCTTTTCACAGCGTCCAGGTAGTCGTCGTCCTCCAGCATCATGGCGTGGATCTCAAAAATGGCGGCGTTGTCCTCGCCGACCTCACGCAAAGCGTTTTCATAAAGCGCATGCAGCTGTTCGCCGGCTTTTTCCCGTGCCTTTTCAAACCGTTCCAGTTCCTCCTGCGGTGTGCGCTTGGAGGTTGCCGGCGCCTGCACGGCTTTTTTGCCCTGGTAACGGATCTTGCCGATGGCGATTTTGTTGATGATGGATTTGCCGGTTGCAACGTTCATCAAACCATCTCCTTTAGTATTGTTCCGCTTACAGGTTTTCTTTGAAAAACTGTTCGATCGCAGCTGCGGCTTCGGCTTCGTCGTCGCCTTCCACGGTAACGTGCACGGTGTCGCCGCCTTTTACGCCCATGCTCATCAGCGCCATCAGTTTGGTGGCGGCTGCCGATTTTTCACCTTTTGCAATGGTGATGGCGCTGGTGTAGGCCTTGGCTGCTTTTACGAGCAAGCCTGCGGGTCTTGCGTGGATGCCTACGGGGTCGGTGATGGTGTAATCAAACTGTTTCATAATTGATTTCTCCTTTGCTTTTAAGTTGTATGGTCTTATTTTTCTGCTGTTTTCAGCAAAATAAGCGATTCATAGGGGCGCAGCTCCAGGGTCTGGCTGGTCTGCGCATCGGCATAGTTGGCCAGCAAAATGCGGCAGCCGGTCAAATCGTCTGGGCACCGCCAACGGCACGGCTTTGCAAAAAAGTTGTTGATGCAGTAAATCGTGTCGTTTTTGTAGCGCCGCCGGTAGGCGAGCACGGATGGATGGTGTTCGTCAAGCGGTGTAAAATCGCCGTAGGCGATCGCATCCTGCGCTTTGCGCAGCCGGATCAGGTCGCGGTAATAGGAAAAGATCGAATCTGGGTCATCCACCTGGCTTTCGGCATGGATGGCCGAATGGTTTTGGTTCACTTCTATCCACGGCTGTGCGTCGGTAAAGCCGGCATTTTCGCCGGCTGTCCACTGCATCGGCGTACGGCTGTTGTCGCGCGAGTGCACCTTCAAAATCTGGTATGCGCTCTCCTCGCTCATGCCTTTGTCGCGCAGGATCTGAAAATGGTTCAGGCTCTCTACGTCGCGGTACTGCTCAAGCCGGCTGAAATGCGCATTTGTCATGCCGATCTCTTCGCCTTGGTAAATATATGGCGTGCCGCGCATGCAGTGGATCACGCCGGCCAGCATTTTGGCCGATTCTTTCCAGTGTTTTCCCTCATCGCCAAAACGCGAAACGACACGCGGCTGGTCGTGGTTGCACCAGAAAACGGCCTGCCAGGCGTTGTGTTCGGCCATGCCGGTCTGCCAGGAAAACAAAATTTGTTTCAGCTTTAAAAAGTCCGGCGGCACCAGTACCCATTTTTCATTCCCGACAAAATCCACTTTCAGGTGGTGGAATGAAAATACCATGGAAAGCTCCTGTGTGTCCGCGCCGGCATAGCGGAAGCAGTTTTCCATTGTGGTCGAGGACATTTCGCCCACGGTCACAAAACCCTCTTCCCGGCCAAATGTTTCGCGGCACATCTCCTGCAAAAATTCGTGTATGCGCGGTCCGTCTGTGTAAAAGCGCCGCCCGTCGCCGCAGTCGTCGTCTTCAAATGCGCCTTTGCTGATCAGGTTGATCACGTCAAAACGAAAACCGCGCACGCCTTTTTGTATCCAGTACCGCAGAATGCTTTGCACCTCGCGGCGTACTTCTCCATTTTCCCAGTTGAGGTCAGCCTGTGTTTTGTCAAACAGGTGCAGGTAGTATTCGTCAAACGCTTCTACATATTCCCAGGCACTGCCGCCGAACTTGCTCTCCCAGTTGGTGGGGGGAGTACCGTCCGTCTTGCCTTTTTTAAAGATATAGTAATCCTTATACTTCGGGTCGCCCTGTATGGCTTTTTGGAACCATTCGTGCTCGGTCGATGTGTGGTTGAACACCATGTCGAGCATCAGGTCTATGCCGCGTTTTCGGGCTTCAGCCGCCAGCGTTTCAAAATCTTCCATCGTGCCGTAGCGCGGGTCGATGCTGCGGTAGTCAGCCACATCGTAACCATTGTCGCGCTGAGGCGACACAAAAAACGGGGTCAGCCAAATACAGTCCACGCCGAGCGCTTGCAGGTAATCCAGTTTTTGCGCTACACCGCGCAGGTCGCCCAGTCCGTCGCTGTTCGTGTCCAAGAAAGATTTTGGGTAGATCTGGTAAACAACGCTTTTTCTAAAGTCCGTCATTTTACTGCTCCTTGCTGTAGTGCATTATGGCTGTCTGCGCGGCGTCTGCCTGCGTACCGCCCGGCGCAAATGTTACTGTAAAGTCATTTGGCTCTGTCACCAAAAATGCGGTAATGGTCGGGTGGCCGGCCGCTTTGATCTTTTCAGGGTCAAAGGTGATGAGCTTGTCGCCGCGTTTTACACGGTCGCCCTCTTTGACGTGCAGTGCAAAGCCGTCGCCGTTCATGGAAACGGTATCGATGCCGACGTGGATCAGCAGTTCAATGCCGTTGGCCAGCTCCAGCCCGCAGGCATGGCGGCTGTCTTCGATCACAGAGGAAACGGTTGCGTCGGCCGGCGCCAAAACAGTGCTGTCGGTCGGGTCGATACCAATGCCGTCGCCGAGCACGCCCTGGGAAAAGACCTCGTCGGGGATCTCCTCCAGCGGCACAACACGGCCGGAAAGCGGCGCCAGGATCTCGCCGGCATCTCTGCTCATGGCGCTTTCGCTTTCGGCAGGCGCGCTGGACGTATCTGTGCCGGTCAGTTCGGGTGCATCGGCCTGTGCGGTTACAGCGTCTGCTGTTTCAGCAGCTGCCTGTGCAGCGATGTGCAAGCCGCGGTCCTCGGCTGAAAGCTTGCGGCTGCCGATGATCATGGTGAGCACGAACGGCAGGACGATCGCCACCGCCATGGCGATCAAAAACTGCAGCCAGTACTCGGGCTTGATGGATAAAATGCCGGGCAGACCGCCTACGCCGATGGAAAACGCTTCAACGCCCGTCCCAACGGAGATCACGGCGGCGCAGGCCGATCCGGTCATGCCGCAGATTAGCGGAAAACCGTATTTCATGTTGACGCCGAACAGCGCCGGCTCCGTAACGCCCAGATAACAGGAAATGCAGGCGGAAATGTTGACCTGCTGGGCGCGTTCGTTTTTCTTTTGCAGCACGATCATGCCCAGCACGGCAGAACCCTGTGCGATGTTGGAAAGCGCGATCAGCGGCCACAAAATCGTGCCCTGGTATGTGTTGACCAGCTGCGAGTCGATCGCGTTTGTCATGTGGTGCAGGCCCGTCATGACGATCGGTGCATAGAAGAACCCGAAGACAGCGGCAAACAGCCAGCGTACGTTCGAGGTCAGGCCGGCGTAAACCACATTGGCGATCGCGTCGCCGATGCGCCAGCCGATCGGGCCGACGATCGTGTGTGCAATGATCACGGCCGGTACCAGCGAGCAAAACGGCACCACGATCATGCTGATGACCTCGGGACAGATTTTTTTAAAGAATTTCTCCAGGTATACCAGCACAAAGCCTGCCAGCATGGCGGCAATGACCTGGCCCTGGTAGCCGATCATCTGTATTTCTATAAAACCAAAGTCCCACACGGGGATGTCGGCGGCCGCTGTGTCGGCCACACTGAAGCCGTTGAGCAGCTGCGGGGAGACCAGGGTCAGACCAAGGATGATGCCCAGAATTTGCGTGGTGCCCATTTTTTTCGTGATGGACCACACGATGCCGACCGGCAGCATGTGGAACACGGCCTCGCCGATCAGCCACAAAAAGCTGTACATGCCGGCCCAGAACTGCGAAATGTCGGCCAGGCTCTGTGTGCTGTCGTTAAAGAAGTTGATCTCGCCGATGATGTTGCGGATGCCAAGGATCAGACCGCCGCAGATCAGGGCAGGGATAAGGGGCGCAAAGATCTCGCCCAAAACGCCCATGGCGCGCTGGATCCACGGTTGTCTCTGGTTGGCGGCCGCTTTTACCGCGTCTTTGCTTACGCCCTCAATGCCGGCGTTTTGTGTGAATTCCTTGTAAAACACGGCTACATCGTTGCCGATGATGACCTGGAACTGGCCGGCCTGTGTAAAGGTGCCTTTGACGGCGGGGATGTTTTCAATCGCTTTTTTGTCGGCTTTGTCGGCATCTACCAAGACAAACCGCATGCGCGTCATACAGTGGGAAACGGCCTGAATGTTCTCCTTGCCGCCGATGTACTGTAACTGTCTCTTATACACATCTCCGAGCCCACGAGACACTGAGCGATCTCGT
>URDW01000028.1 GCA_900546735.1 uncultured Oscillospiraceae bacterium | reverse complement strand
TATTAAGTCGTCGGCAGCGTCAGATGTGTATAAGAGACAGCTCATAAATAGATGCGTCGCCGTGCGGGTTCAGCTGCATCGTACGGCCGACAATGTTTGCACTTTTGACGCGCGCACCGGTCAGCAGGTTCATCTGATACATCGTATAGAGCAGCTTGCGGTGACTGGGTTTAAAGCCGTCGATCTCCGGAATGGCACGCGACAGGATAACGCTCATGGCGTACGGCATGAAATTGTTTTTCAAAATGTCGGTAACCGCCTCGTTCACGACCGTGCCGGCGCCTTCAATATGCACATTTTCGCCGAGACCGCCGTCTGCTTTCTGCGGCTTTGCACTTTTTCGTTTTGCCACGTTCTCCCCTCCTTAACTGACGTCTGCCGCGTCCAGGTACATATAACCGTAGTCGGCAATGTACTCTTTTCGGCCATCGAGATTGTCGCCCAAGAGCAGGTCAAAGATCTGCGCTGTTTTTTCAGCTTCTTCCGCAGTAACACGGATCAGACGCCTTGTTTTCGGATTCATCGTTGTCAGGCTCATCATGTCGGCGTCGTTTTCACCAAGACCTTTGGAGCGCTGCACCGTGTATTTCTGGTCGCCGATCTCTGCCTTGATCGCATCCATCTCCTGCTCATTATAAGCGAAATAGACGTTGTCTTTACAGTGCACCTCATAAAGCGGAGATTCTGCAATATAGACCTTGTTCTGCTTGATGAGCTCCGGCATGAGGCGATAGATCATGGTCAGCACCATGGTGCGGATATGAAAGCCGTCTACATCGGCATCCGTACAGATAAGCACCTTGTTCCAGCGCAGGTTGTCCATGTCAAAGCTGGCAATGTCCTTCGCCACTTTGGATCTGACCTCTACCCCACAGCCAAGCACCTTGATGAGATCGGTGATGATATCGTTTTTAAAGATTTTGTCGTATTCCGACTTCAGGCAATTCAGAATTTTACCGCGGATCGGAATAATGGCCTGGAAATCAGCATTTCTGGCCTGTTTACAGGCGCCGAGTGCAGAGTCGCCCTCCACAATAAAGATTTCGCGTTCGTTTACATCTTTGCTGCGGCAGTCCACAAACTTTTGCACGCGGTTGGTCATGTCCACCTTGGACTGCAGGGTGCTTTTCAGCGTTTTGCGCGTATTTTCCGCTTTGACACGCGAACGCATGTTGATCAGGACCTGGTTAGCGATCTTCTCCGCATCCATTTTATTTTCGATAAAATAGATTTCCAGCTGCTTTTTGAAAAAGTCGGTCATGGCATCCTGAATGCCTTTGTTCGTAATGGCCTTTTTCGTCTGGTTTTCATAAGAGGTCTGTGTGGAAAAAGACGAAACGACTAAGATCAGGCAGTCTTCCACATCCTGCGCGGTGATCTGCGAATCGGTTTTATTATATTTATTATTTTGCTTCAGATAACTGTTGATCTGCGAGACAAACGCACTGCGAAACGCCTTGTCCGGCGCGCCGCCATGCTCCAGATAGCTGGAGTTATGGTAGTATTCTTTGCAGACCTTTTTGGCAGAAAAACACAGCGCCGCATTGATTTTAATGCGGTATTCCGGCAGATCGGCACGATCGCGCCCCGTGCGTTCACACTGCCAGAACTGCACCGGGGTCAGCGTGTCTTCGCCGGCAATTTCGGAGGCGTAGTCCAAAATGCCGTTCGGGTAGCAAAACTCTGTTGTTTCAAACTTGTTTGCCCCGGTCTGGTTTTTGAATATAAAGCGCACGCCGCCGTTGATGGCCGCCTGACGGTGCAGCATGTCCTTAAAATAGTCGACCGGGATTGCAATATCCGTAAACACTTCAATGTCGGGTTTCCAGCGAATGCGCGTACCGGTGTCCTTTTTGTCATACGGCTCCTTATGCAGGCCGCCGACATTTTCGCCGCGGCGGAAAGACAGCGTGTACTTATAGCCCTCTGTATGGATCTCGGCCTCCATATACTCGGAAGCATACTGCGTTGCACACAGACCAAGGCCGTTCAGGCCCAGCGAATACTCGTAGTTATTGCCGCCGTCCGTATCATACTTGCCGCCGGCATAAAGCTCACAGAACAGAAGTTCCCAGTTGTAGCAGTTTTCATTTTTATTAAAATCGACCGGAATACCGCGGCCGAAGTCCTGCACCTCGATCGAATGGTCGGCAAAGCGTGTAACAACGATCCGGTTGCCGTAACCCTCACGCGCTTCGTCGATCGAGTTCGAAACGATCTCAAACGCCGCGTGCTCGCAGCCGTCCAGATCATTGGAGCCAAAGATGACTGCAGGCCTTTTGCGCACGCGGTCAGCGCCCTTTAAAGCCTTTATGCTTTCGTTCCCGTACTTCTTTTTGCTTTGTTTCCCTGGCACGTTTTTCCCTCCAATAGCGTTTAACATGTGCTATTTTAAACAAGATGCTGTGGTTTTGTCAAGTCAAAGTGCAAAATATACGACGATCAGACAAACAAAACAGCACTTCGGTGAAGTGCTGTTTTGTTTTTAAATTATTCATCAGGCGTTTCGTCAGTCTTTTCATCTGCCTGCGCCGTATCCGGCTGTGCGTCTTCTTTTGCACCGGGATCTGCCGGCTGATCAGACGCCGCATCCGCCGCTTCCTCAGCCTGCGGTTCGTCAATATAACCGCGCGTCATCAGCAGTTCAAACTGTTCGCCGGTCAGCTTTTCGCGTTTCAGCAGTTCACCGGCCACAAGATGCAGCTGATCCATATGCGTTTTCAAGATATCCTCGCAGCGCTTGTAGGCATTTTCCACAATGCGGTAAACTTCCTCGTCGATCTTAGCGGCCGTCTCTTCCGAATAATTTTTCACATGGCCGTAATCGCGGCCGATGAAGACTTCGTCATTCGTGTCGCCGTAAGTGATCGGGCCAAGGTCATCGCTCATGCCGTAGCGCGTGACCATCTTGCGGGCAATGTCGGAAGCACGCTCAATATCGTTCGACGCGCCGGTCGAAATGTCGCCCATCGTCAGCGATTCCGCAATGCGCCCGCCAAGCAGAACGACCAGTTCATCCAGCATTTCCAGCTTGGAGTTGTAGCTCTTATCCTGCTCGGGCAGGCTCATGGTATAGCCGCCGGCCATGCCGCGCGGGATAATGCTGATCTCGTGCACGGGATCCTGCGTTTCCAGGAAATAAGTGGCGATCGCATGACCGGATTCGTGGAAAGCGGTCAGACGGTTTTCCTTTTCGCTGATCTTGCGGGACTTCTTTTCCGTACCCATAACGACCTTGACCATTGCCTCTTCGAGAAGCGGTCTGGTAATGGCTTTCAAATTTTGACGTGCCGCCAAAAGCGCCGCCTCGTTCAAAAGGTTTTCCAAATCTGCACCGGTAAAGCCGATGGTACCCTTGGCAATTTCTTTCAGATCCACATCGGGTGCAAGCGGTTTTTTCTTGGAGTGCACCTTAAGGATCGCCTCGCGGCCGTTCGTGTCCGGGCGGCCGACGGTGATCTGGCGGTCAAAGCGGCCGGGTCTGAGCAAGGCCGGGTCCAGAATATCCGGGCGGTTGGTCGCGGCGATAATGATAACGCCTTCGTTGGCGCCAAAGCCGTCCATTTCCACAAGCAGCTGGTTCAGCGTCTGTTCACGCTCATCATGACCGCCGCCCATGCCGGCGCCTCTGTGGCGGCCGACCGCATCGATTTCATCAATGAAAATGATGGCCGGGCTCTGCTTTTTTGCCTGGTCAAACAGGTCGCGCACACGCGACGCACCGACACCAACATACATTTCTACAAAGTCGGAACCGGAGATGGAAAGGAACGGCGCGCCGGCCTCACCGGCTACAGCACGCGCCAGCAGCGTTTTACCGGTACCGGGCGGGCCGACGAGCAAAACGCCCTTCGGAATGCGCGCACCGAGCGCCGTGTACTTCTGCGGGTCTTTCAAAAAGTCTACGATCTCGGCCAGCTCTTCTTTTTCTTCGTCACAGCCGGCTACATCGTCAAACGTTGTTTTGCGCTTTTCATCATCCACAAGCACTTTCGTGTGTGCCTTGCCGAAGCTGAGCGTACGGTTGGTGTCGCTGCCGACCGCATTGGTCATTTTGCGGATCATAAACCAGCCGACACCGCAGATCAGCACAGTGATGATCAGCATTGGCAGCAAACTGGACCACATGGAGGTGTTGGAACCCTTGATGTAGTTATAAACGATCTGATTTTTCTGATTGTCCGGGTTTTCGTTGTGTTCCGTCACATAGTCGGAAATATCACTCAAAAACAGCGAACTGTTGGCAACTGTATACTCGTGCGGCGTCTTCTTTTCATCGGACGCAAGATAGTATTCCAGATTGCCGCTGCTCAGATCGATGCTGAATTCCGAAATTTTGTCCTCACGAAAGAGCGCCACGATGTCGGAATAGTTGACATCTTCGTCGTTCTGGCGTGTGGACAGAAAATAGATCGAGCCGATCAGGATAACCGGAATCAAGATGTAAAGGATCATTGTTTTCCAGTTAACAGCCATATTTTTCATAAAAGTCCTCCAAATCAACCGCCGTATACAGACGGTTTCAGAACCCCGACATACGGGAGATTTCTGTAAAAATTGTCGTAGTCCAGGCCGTAGCCGACCACATATTCATCCGGGATCTTCACACCGCAGTAGTCGGCCGTCAGATCGTTTACACGGCGGTCCGGCTTGTCAAGGCAGGTGCAGATGCGGATGGAGTTCGGATGGCGGGAAGAAAGCAGTTCTTTCAGATGCGAAAGCGTTCTGCCCGTGTCCAAAATATCCTCAACGATCAAAACGTCGCAGCCGTCGATATTAATATCCAGATCGTGAACGATCTTCACAATACCGGTCGAATTGACGCCGCTGCCGTAACTGGACACCGACATAAAGTCTACCCGGCACGGCACAGTGATGTGGCGCATCAAATCACTCAAAAAGACGACGGAGCCGCGCAGGATGCCGATCAAAAGCAAGTTTTTGCCAAGATAGTCTTTGCTGATCTGGGCGCCAAGGCGCGCCGCGATCGCTTGCAGTTCTTCTTCTGTAACAAGTACACGCTCAATATCCTGATGCATCATAAATTACCTCTTACTGCCCGGAACGGCCGCGTATTTTCAGCAAAAGCACTTTTTTTGTGCTTTCGCAGATCGCAACGCAGACATCCACCGCGTAACCGGCAAGGCCGATCACCCGGCTGCCGTCGCAAACGACCGGTACCGAAGCCCGTTTTTCAACAGGGATCTGCAGTTCATTCATATATTTTTTCAAACTCTTTGTGCAATTTCTGCCGTTTAAAGTCAGCCTGTCACCGGGCATACGCCCCCGCACAGAAACGGCAGATTTTATTTTATCATAATCACACAAAAAATCAAATTCTTTTTGATAAAAGGCCGCATTTTTTACAAACTCTTCATAAGTAATCACATTTTGTTCAAACTCCGCTGCAAACGGCCGTTCTGAAAAGTTTGTAAGGTGAATATATGCCTTATTGGCCACGAACATATATCCGCCGCCCGCCGCTGTGCGGGCATTTTTAAACAGCAAAGCATACGCCGCCTCGAGCTTTTCACGGTTTAAGCGCAGACCGAAAGACGCAGCATAACGGCTGATCACTTTTTTTACGACATAGGCGTTTTCACCCAAAAGCTGTGCCTTTTCAAGGCCGTTTTGCCCAAGCGCCTTTTGAAACAGCGCTTGGGCCTGCCCGTCCAGCGCCTGTTCAGACAATGCGACATCGCCTTGCAGCGATGCGGCCGCCGAAAGAAAAGCGGGGTTCAGCTTTTCAAAAGCCGGCACCAGCACATGGCGGACGTAATTGCGTGAATACGCATTGTCTTCATTTGTACTGTCGGTCACAAAACGTATTCCCTCTTGCGCACAGTACGCGCGAACCTCCTGCCCGGATACATCGAGCAGCGGGCGGATGATTTTACCGCGCACGGGCGGAATGCCGCAAAGGCCGTGCGGCGAGGTGCCGCGCGCCAGGCGAAAAAGCATCGTCTCCACATTGTCGCTTTTGGTGTGCGCCGTGGCGATCTTGTCACACGCTATGCTTTCAAAAAAAGCGTAGCGGCGCATGCGCGCATATTCCTCCACGCCCGTCTTTTGCGCCGCCGCCTCTTCGGCAGCACGGATGGACAAGGTATAAAGCTGCACGCCGTGCGCATTGCACCAGGCACGCACAAACTCCATATCGCGCACAGACTCATCCCCGCGCAGGCCATGTTCTACATGGGCACAGACCAGGCGGATGCCGAGCTTTTCCCGGTATTTGTACAATACAGATACAAGCGCCATAGAATCCGCCCCGCCGGAAACGGCCGCCAAAACGGTGTCGCCGGGGTGAAGCATTCTATGCCGCTGAATGGTTTCAAGAACGCGCTGTTCCATAATCCTCGTCCACTGCACGAAAACGTGTAAACTCACTGTCAAACGCCAGCTTGATCGTGCCTGTTTCGCCGTGGCGGTTTTTGGCCACGATCAGTTCGGTGAGCGAATTGTCGATCTCTTCCTGCTCTTCCGCGCTGCGCTCGTTGTCGTAATACGCCTCACGGTACAGGAACATCACAATGTCGGCGTCCTGCTCGATAGAGCCGGATTCACGCAGGTCGGCAAGCTGCGGCCGGTGCGACTTGCCGCGGCCCTCTGTGCCGCGCGAAAGCTGCGCGCACACGACCACGGGGATGTTCAGATCCTTTGCAAGCATTTTCAGGCTTCGCGTGATCTGCGAAACTTCCTGCACACGGTTTTCCGTGCGGCCGGAGCCCTGGATCAAACCGAGATAGTCCACAATGATCATATCCACATCGCGCAGCTTGCGCACGCGGGACTTGATTTCCGGCACGGTGATCGACGACGTATCGTCAATATAAAGCTCCGCATTTTCAAACTGTTCGGCCGCATTGGCAAGCTGTACCCACTCCTCGCGCGTCAGTTCGCCGGTGCGGAATTTTTTTGCGTTGATACCGGCCTGCGAAGCCAGCAGACGCTCTGCCAGCTGCATTTTGCTCATTTCAAGACAGAAGAACACGCACTTTTTCTTGGCCTTCATGGTCACGTTGTGCGCAAGGTTCAGGGCAAAACTGGTTTTACCCATAGCCGGACGCGCACCGATCAGAATAAAGTCGCTTTTATTCAGGCCGGTGATACACTTGTCCAGATTGTAAAAGCCGGACGGAATGCCCATGTACTGCTCTTTTTCTTCCCCGGAAAGCTTTTCCAGCTTGGTGATGACATCGTCAAAAATGATGCGGCTTACCTTTGTGGGCGCATTGGTCTCCTTGCCCTGGCGGATGTCGTAGATCATCTGCTCGGCGCTGTCGAGGATCACATCTGCCCCGCCCTCGCCGGACGAAGCCGACTCCGCGATCTTCTGCGATACCTCGATCAGGCGGCGCAGATAGTACTTTTCCCGCACGATGCGGGCATAGCTTTCCACATTTGCGGTGGACGGCACGATCTGGGCCAGCTGCAAAAGATACTGCTTGCCGCCGGAGAGGTCGTACAGATTTTCCTTGACCAGCGCGTCGGCAATAATAACCGGGTCAATGGCAGAATGGCCGCCCATAAACATGCTGAGCATAGACGAATAGATCGCCCGGTGCGCCGGCAGATAAAAGTAGTCGGGCTTTACAATGCCGGAGACCGTGTCCATGCACTGATTGTCGACCAAAACAGAGCCGAGCAGAGATTGCTCGGCCTCCTTATTAAACGGCATGGAAACGGCCAATTCGCTGAAATATTCACTCATTTTGGATCACCCGGTCAAGCTTCTGTCACTTGAATGTAGATCTTTGCGCTGACATCCTTGTGGATCTTGATTTCGGCTGTAAAAGTGCCGAATGCCTTGATTTCTTCCTGTAAAGCGATTTTACGCTTGTCGGCTTCCACACCGAACTGGCTTTTGAGCGCAGCGGCAACGTCTTTTGATGTAACGGAACCGAAAAGTTTGCCGTTTGCGCCGGCTTTGGCCGTGATCTTGACCGTTTTGCCCTCCAGGCCGGCGGCCGTGTCACGGGCAGCCTGCAGCTGTTCGGCCGCATGGAATTTCTGCGCCTGCGCCTTATTGTTAAATTCATTCATGGCCTGCGCGTTCGCCTCTTTGGCCAGGCCGCGCGGAAACAGATAGTTTCTTGCGTAGCCGTCTGAGGCAGAGACAAGCTCGCCTTTTTTACCCAGGCTTTTAACATCCTGCAGCAAAATCACTTTCATATTTTACACCTACATTTCCATCAGGATCGGAAGCACCATGGGGCTTCGTTTTGTTTTTTCATACATGATTTTTGAAATCGTATCGCGCAAACTGGTCTTTACGGTGTTCCAGTCTTTATAGCGCGTGTCATACGTCTGCTCAATAATGCGCTGCGCCGCCGCGCGCGCACGGTTCATCAGCTCTTCATTCTCGCGCACATAGACAAATCCGCGCGAAACGATGTCGGGGCCGGACATGATCGTGCCCGTTTCGGCGTCGATCGTAGCCACTACGATAATAATACCGTCGCGTGACAGATGCTTGCGGTCATTCAAAACGATGTTGCCGACGTCACCGACGCCGATACCATCCACATAAACATCGCCGGACGGCACATCCGAGATCTGGCGCATGGACGTGCTGCTCAGCTCCAGCCGGTTGCCGTTGTTGCCGATAAAGATATTCTTTTTGGAAATGCCCATCGCCTCGGCAAGGCCGGCATGCTTTTGCAGATGCTTCTGTTCGCCGTGTACCGGAATAAAGTATTTCGGCTTAACGATGCCGAGCATCAGCTTCAGCTCCTCCTGGCAGGCATGGCCGCTGACGTGCACCTCATACATCTTTTCATAGATCACGTCGGCGCCGAGCTTCATCAGCTCGTTGACGACGTTGCTGACCATTTTTTCATTGCCGGGGATCGGTGTGGCGGAAATGATGACATAATCGTTCGGGCCGATCGTCACCTTGCGGTGCTCGGAAAACGCCATTTTGGTCAGGGCGCTCATCGGCTCGCCCTGGGATCCGGTGGTGATAATGACCAGTTTTTCGTCCGGGTAGCTTTTGATCGTGTCGATCGGGATCAGTACGCCGTCCGGCACATTCAGGTAGCCGAGCTCACTGCCGATGCTGACAAGATTTTCCAGACTGCGTCCGATAACCGCTACCTTGCGCCCGCGCACGCACGCGGCGTCAATGATCTGCTGCACGCGGTGGATGTTTGAAGCAAACGTGGCCACGATGATGCGCTTGTTGTTGGCCTTGTTGAAAAGCGTGGCGAAACTTTCGCCCACCTTGCGTTCGCTCATAGTAAAACCGGGCCGTTCCGCGTTTGTAGAGTCGGACAAAAGCGCCAAAACGCCCCGTCTGCCGTATTCACAAAACCGCGCCAGGTCGATCATGTCGCCGTCGATCGGCGTGGTATCGATCTTAAAGTCACCGGTCTGGATAACTGTGCCGGCCGGGCTCTGGATGGCGATGCCGACCGCATCCGGAATGGAGTGGTTCACATGGATCAGCTCCAGCGTAAAGCAGCCCAGCGAAATATGGTCGCCGGCATGGATCTCGATCAGCTGTGCGCGGCTCAAGAGACCGTGCTCTTTGAGCTTGCCTTCGATCAGACCAATGGTCAGTTTTGTTGCATAGACCGGCACATTAATTCTCTTCAGCAGATATGCAATGCCGCCAATATGGTCCTCGTGCCCGTGTGTGACCACAAGGCCGCGGATCTTGTCGGCATTTTTTTCCACAAACGTAAAATCAGGAATGACAAGATCCACGCCGGGCAGATCGTCGTCCGGAAAAGAAAGGCCGCAGTCCACCAGGAACATATCTCCCCTGCATTCATAAAGGGTCATGTTCTTGCCGATCTCGTTCAAACCGCCCAAAAAGGCCACACGCACAGACTCCGCGCTCTTTTTTTCCGGCGCGGCCGCGCTCTTTTTCGGCTTTCTGTAATAATAGCGCCGTCCCACTTTCCGATCTTTGGGGCGCTGTACAGATTCATTATTCTTTTTTTGCATTAAAATAAAATGCCTCCTTTTAAACTATGTATTGTTCCGCACATCAAAATCTTCATATATTTTAAATAAAAAGCGCCGCAATGTCAAGGGCGACAGGAACATATTGATTATTTACGCCAGAAATGCTAAAATATTGAAACATAAAATTAAGAATTATGTAAAAAACTCAGACTGACGGAGCGAGCGGATGAAAGAAGTACAGATTTATACAGACGGAGCGTGCAGCGGCAACCCGGGCAAGGGCGGCTGGGGCGCCGTGCTGATTTACGGCAAAAATGAAAAACAGATTTCCGGCGGCGAACAAAACACCACCAACAACCGAATGGAACTGACGGCGGTGATCCGGGCGCTGCAGCTTTTAAAAGAGCCGTGCCGGGTAACGCTGACGACCGACAGCAAATATGTGTGCGATTCCGTCAGCAAAGGCTGGGTCTACGGCTGGCAGAAAAAGGGCTGGAAAAAATCCGACGGGAAACAGGCGCTGAACGTAGACCTTTGGAGCGTTTTGCTGGAATTGCTGGAAATACACGACGTATCCTTCCACTGGATCAAAGGCCATGCCGGCCACAAGTATAACGAGCTTTGCGACAAGCTGGCCACCGGCGAGATCAAAAAACTTTCATTTTGAATGAGTTATATAAGCAGCAAGTCCCGTACCTAGTGTACGGGACTTTCCTCTTTTCATACAATATCTTCTTTCAGAATATAGCCAAACCCAACGCCAAGGCGCCCGCCGTGCAAAATATAGCGCCGGGCACTTTTTTGCAGTGAGGTAGAACGCGCAAAATGCGGGCGGCGCAGGCCAAAAATACGGTCGTACCCCTGTGGGTTTTTGGTGTTGTCGCCGCAAAGCTGAAACAACGACGCAAACTTTAAAATGTTGCTGTTCGGCTGCATAAACTGCGCGTTGCCGCTAAAAAGCAGCCAGCTTTCACACACAAAGGCCCGGTAAGCATAATCCGGAAAATGTGCGGCAAAAAAAGTTTTAGCGTACTGAAAGGAGCGCCGGCAGGCATCATGATCGAGCGGCGACCCCTGCGGAATATGCACATGCAAAACAGGCGACAATGCATACGGACAGGCTGCATAATGCGGCTTTTGAAACGGCGCCATCTGGAACTGCAGCCGGCCGAGCTGAAACAGCTCCAGGCGCATGTGGTTGGCGAGCCACGCGGTGTTCTGCAGACCGGGCGCCCTGCAGTTGCCGCACCAAACAGTGATGTCGCGCATCGTGTCAAAATAAACAGAATCGGCAATGCCAAGGGACTGATAGCGGCTGCGCACCTGCAAGGCGCTGTCCAGTGCCCAGGCAAGCCGTTTGGCACGGCTTACGGCATTTGGGGTGCAGCCGCAGCCCAGATACGGCAGTGCCGCAGCCAGATCACGCTGCGGCAAACCGATTTTTTCGATGAGTTCTGAAAGCTGTGGATCCATACTCACTGTGCGGCAGAAGTATCGGTCTGTTCGCTTTGCGGCACCAGGCCGGAGGATTGAATGTACTGCACATCCGGGTCTTTTTCAAAGCCGCAGGCATAAACCGTTTCCTGCACAGTCTGGAAAAAGTCCGTGTCGGCATGCTCATCCTGTATGATGACCTGCGTGTCGAGCGGCAGCAGCGAAAGATAGTTGCGCAGCTCGGCAACATCTGTCATCTCCTCCCCCTCGAAGAAAATAGTCGTGCCCTGCACGGTGACCGTATTGCGAAAGCGCTCTTGCAGGCTTTCGGTGGTGGATTCAGAAGTGGAGCCGCCGTCATCCGGCGTACGCTGTGCAACGTTGCCGCGCACGAAATAGACAACGACACAGACACAGACGATCACAACGGCGCTGAGCAGAACGATCGTGATCGCCTTGGCCCGGTTCGGGTTTTTCTTTTTTTTCTTATAACGGTGGCGCTCGATCGTAGGCCGTACCTCGTCCTCGTCACGCGTTTGTGTAAGCATTTGCAGATTCGGACAGCCGTTATAGGAAGCGTCGCTCTCTTTATGTACAACAAGCGGGTTGTCCAGCTGCTGCCTTTCCTCGTGTTCTTGCGCACTCATGCCAATTCACCAACGTATTTTTCGATTTTGTCACAGATAAACTGCACGTCCTTTTTGTCGACCGGCAGAAGCGGCAGACGCGGCTGGCCGCATTCAATGCCAAAACGCAGCGACATAACGCTTTTGACTGCGCCGTACAGCGACGGCTGGGACAAAAGCGCATAAATACAGTCGTTGATCTTTACCTGCAACACGCGCGCATCGTCATAGCGGCCTTCCTGAATCGCTTTTTCCAGGGCAACATACAGCTCGGGCATACAGCCGTAAGTGCCGCCGATACCGGCATCCGCGCCCATCATGCGGCCGGCCAGATACTGTTCGTCAGAGCCGTTGAAAATAATGAAGTCGTCGCCGGCCGCCGTACGGTAACGCTCCATCAGGCAAACCGGTTCCGCCGAGTTTTTCACGCCGATCACCTTCGGGTTTTCGGCGAATTTCTTCAGCAAAGCGTCGCTCAGATCAAACGAAGTCAGCTGCGGGATGTTATAAATAATAAACGGCAGATCGGTTGCGTCTATAATGGCATTCCAGTGCTTTTCCACCGATGCAGCAGGCAGATGGTAATATACCGACGGCACAGCGGAGATCGCGTCGGCGCCGATTTCAGCGCAGTGGCGCGCCAGTTCCACGCTCTCTTTGGTGGAAGCACAGCCGACATGCACGATAACGGTCATGTCATCACCGGCGGCCTCCACAACGGCTGCCGCTGCGCGCTTGCGCTCCTGCGTGCTCATCATAAAACCCTCGCCGGTCGAACCGCAGACATACACGCCGCGCACGCCTTTCTCACGGTAAATGCGCACCAGCGCCTGCATGGCCGCTGTATCCACATCATCATTTTTGTCATAAATCGTGTTCAGCGCGACAAAAACGCCTTTAAATTTGTTTAAATCCATAATGCTTTACTCCTTTATTTTGCTTGCGGGTTTATTGTAGCATACTGCATGCATTTTTGCAATCATGTGTCTGCACATAACTTAAAAGTGCCGTTTTTTCATTTGTAAGCTTTTCGTCGATCACCAGGCTGAGCAGATGCTCCAGCGTTTGCCCAACGGCCTGTCCCTGCAGACCGCACGCCTGAAGGTCGCTGCCGTTTACCTGCAGCTGCGAAATCTTATAACAGCCGTCCTGCAGTGCCGCATCCAAAACCGGAAAAATCTGCTCGATCTCCTCAATTTCGGGCTGCGTTTTCTGCAGGTTCTGCGACTTCAGATCGGCAAGCTTCACCCAAAGCAGCTTTCGGGTCAGTTCCGGCCCGATCAGCCGCAGCCACTGCAGCACACTGCGCCGCTGCGGATGAATGTAGGCATCGTGGTGCTCGATCAGCGTGCACACATTCTTGCGCAGATGGTTCGGCGCCTTAAGGCGGCGCAAAATCTTGCCCGCAAGCTGGGCGCTGACCTGGGGATGGTTGTAAAAATGCACAGAGCCGTTTTGGTCATAAGAAACGCAGGCCGGCTTGCCGATGTCGTGCAAAAGCATGGTCAGCCGTATTTCCAGATCGAGCGGCGTATTTTCAACCGTATGACAGATATGGTCGTATACATTATAAACATGCCACACTGTTTTTTGCGGATAGTCAAAACACGGCTTTAGCTCTGGGATCATGCAGGCAAATACATCCCTGTACCTGGAAAGCACCGGACAGACGTGTGTGCCGAGCAGCAGCTTGCACAATTCGCTGAAAAAGCGTTCAACAGAGACTTTAGAAAGCTGCGGCAAACACTGAAAAAGTGCCTCTTCGGTCTTTTCTTCAATTTTAAAGTCCAGAACACAGGCAAAGCGAACGGCCCGCATGATGCGCAGTGCATCCTCAGAAAAGCGGCGGTACGGGTCGCCCACACAGCGGATCAGCCCGCTGTGCAAATCGCGAACGCCGCCGAACGGGTCGACCAGCTGTGCGCCGTACGCCATTGCGTTTACGGTAAAATCACGGCGTGCAAGATCGGTCTTCAGATCCGGCACAAAGGTCACGCTGTCCGGATGGCGTGCATCGCTGTAGCTGCCATCGGTGCGAAAAGTGGTGATCTCGATCTGCTCGCCGCCAATGAGTACCGTGACCGTGCCGTGGCGCACACCGGTAAGGACACAGCGGATGTTCTTGGACTCAAAAAGCGCCTGAACCGCCTGCGGCAATGCGGACGTGCACACGTCGCAGTCCTGCACGTCGCGGCCAAGCAGACTGTCGCGCACAAAGCCGCCCACGGCATACGCCGCGTAGCCCGCAGCATGCAGTGCAGAAACGGCCTGCGCGGCACCGGGCGGCAAGATGATTTTTGGTTTATTTTTTAACGAAATATGCGTCATAATTGTCCATGCAGGCGCGAATCGTTTTTTCGGCGTTTTCGCGCCCTTCTATTGTTGAAACGGTTGTTACTTTGTCATGCTCCAGCATCTTGTAAACTTCAAAGAAATGGCGGATTTCGTTGAAGCGATGTGTCGGCAGATCTGAAATGTCGTGGTAAGAATTGTAATTGGGGTCGTTGACCGGCACGGCAATGATTTTTTCATCGCTTTCGCCGTTGTCGACCATTTTCAGGTAACCGATCGGCACACATTCCACAATGGTCATGGGTGTGATGTTTTCACTGCACAGCACCAGAACATCGAGCGGGTCGCCGTCGTTGGCATACGTTCTTGGGATAAAACCGTAATTGGCCGGGTAGTGCGTGGAGGTGAAAAGCACGCGGTCCAGCTTCAGCATGCCGGTCTCCTTGTCGATCTCATACTTGTTTTTACCGCCTTTTGAGATCTCGATCACCGCATAAAACTTCTGCGGCGTAATGCGCTCGGGAGAAATGTCGTGCCAAATGTTCATAAAATCACTGCTCCTTTGAAATTTGTGAATAAATGATTTTCACGCGGTGTTTCTGCGTGTATTCGTCTAAATCTTCCTGTGCTTTTTTTCTTTCCTCCTGTGTCAGGCTGCGCACCGGATAGTTCCAACAGTCAAACGGGTCTGCCTTGACGATCTCCATTTGGCCGCCGTTGAGCCGCCACGGATAGATCAGCACTTTGCGCTTGTTGACCACATAGTAAAGTCGGCCCTGTGTGCCGGAGGAAAGATTTTTAAACTCCGTCAGCTTGCGTGCCTTTTGTGTGAGTGTAAGGCACTGCTGTTCTTCCGTAAGACTGTTCCACACACGGTTGTTGACAAGCGGAAAAACAAGCAGACCGCAGACGGCGATCAAGACCAGCACAACCACAGCAATAAGGATCCAGATAAGTACCATCAGTCAAGCCCCACAGTAATCAACGCAAACGGTGTGTATTCCAGCACATCCGTCTCTTCCAGAACATCCTCCAGCAGATTGAGCACTTTGACCTTACGCGGCAAATGCAGCGTGCCGCGCGCGCCGTTTTGCTCGCTCAGGCGCAAAACAGTCATTTTACCGTTTTGCGAGCGTTTGACCGCCTGCAGATACAGCGGCGCAAAATCCGGATACGGCCAGGTGCAGTCAGCCTGGACAAGCGGAACATTGTATTCAAATGCGATGCGGTTGATGCCCGCCTGCACAAACGAACCGGCGTGCGGATAAAGCATATAGCAAAAATCATGGCGGCCAAGGTCCGAAGTGACGTCCGGGCGCTGTGTTGCACGCAGAAGGCTCAGGGAAATACAGTTGCCGTCAAAACCGACACCGTATTTGCCCATGTTGATCAGGGAAAGGCCGCCGTCTGTTTCGGAAAGGTCGCACCACTTGTGGTGGCATGTCTCAAACCTGGCCTGCTGCCAGGTGGTGTTTTTATGTGTTTCACGCATGATAAAGCCGGCAGATGTGTCGCAAGCCGCCTCACGCGCCAGCACATTGCAGGAAAATTCTGCCTTGGCAAGCTTATGACTCTCGTGCCAGTCGACCATGTTTTCCACTTCGATAGCCGGCGACTGCCGGAAAAAGCGCAAAACCATTGTCCAGACGGATTTTTCTGTTTTCAAAACCGATTTAAATGCGACAAATTCAGAGCCGCAGGCATCCGGCTGCAGTGATTCGGCAACCGAAATCTCGACCTCTTTGTCCTTGTAATTCGGCAGGATGTCCCAAGCGTCGTAATTGCCGGGGCGGTCGTCGTATATTCTTAGTTTATTCAGCGCACCGTCTGCCCATTCGCGGGAAAGCGCCTTATCAAACAAACGGGTAATGGAACCGTCCGGCGCCAAGACAGCCGTATAATACGGTGTTTGCAGTGTGCCGGTGGCCGCATCAAACGAGAACCAGTTATCCACCCGCTCTGCTGCCGGCAGTTTGCCCGAGGACAAGGCCGGCAGGGCCGGCACCACAAAGCGGCCGGTCTGCCCCATGCGCACGCAGTCGCCGTTTGCATCGGCAACGAAGGTCAAAGATTTCCTGGGGAAATTCAGGGTGTTGAAATATTGGCCGCTGCTATCCCCTTTTTGCAAAATGGCGTCAAGCGCCGTCTCGATCTCGCGGTAGTCTGCCATAGCGTCCTCATACACCGGGTGGATATGCGAGCCGGGCAGAATGTCGTGGAACTGGTTGACCAGCAGCTTTTTATAAAGTGCCGTGAACTTTTCCACATCGTAATCGCCGCGCAGGACCTGTCTCTTATACACATCTGACGCTGCCGACGACTT
>URDW01000027.1 GCA_900546735.1 uncultured Oscillospiraceae bacterium | reverse complement strand
CTCGTGGGCTCGGAGATGTGTATAAGAGACAGTGTTCATCCATGGCGGCAAAGATGATTTTGTGCCGACATTTATGGCCGGTGAACTTTACGATGCTTATCCCTGTAAAAAGTATAAGCTGATCGTACCGGATGCGCTGCATGCGCGCAGCTACTACACGGCGCCCGCAACGTATGAGAAGGCGTTTTTGCAGTTTGCGCAAGAAGTTTTTAGCAGTGAACACGAAAGTGTGTCTTAACGGTGCATTTTGTGTTTGAGTTTATAAATAAAGGGGTTATGAAATGGAGAAAGAAACGCAGGTTCAAGAAAAGCGCTATGTTGGCCCAAAAGAAATATTTCTTTACGGCGTAGCAAACGGCGGCCAGGTCTTCGGTTACAATATTGTGTCGATGCAGCTGTCGTTCTTTTTCACAATGGTTTTTGGCATTCCGTCTGCGGCCGTTGCTGTAATGGTATTTGTGCTTGGCATTTGGGATGCGTTCAATGACCCGATCATGGGTGGGCTGATCGACCGCACGCGTACGCGTTACGGCAAGCTGCGCCCGTGGCTTTTGATCGTGCCGATCCCGCTTTCGATCACGACGATTTTGCTGTTTTCCGGCCCGGTGATCCTGCAGGATGTCAAGACCACAGCCATCAAGATCGTGTACATGTACATCTCCTATATCATTTGGGAGTTTTTCTACACGATCGGCGACGTGCCGTTTTGGGGCCTTTCCGCAGCGATCTCGCCGAGCACGCGCGACCGCACAAATGCAATCACGTCGGCGCGTTTTATCTCGGGCATCATCGGCGGCCTTGCCAGCCCTTTGCTGTCGGTTATGATCGACTTGAGCAACAACGGTGTTATCGGCTGGGATCTGAAAGAGGTCTTCTGCTTTATGGGCATTCTGGCCGGTGCCATGATTTTGCTGCTCTTCAGCCTTGCCGGTACAAAGTGCCGCGAGCGTGTGGTGCAGTCGGAAGAACGGCCGAATCTTTTCCAGAGCTTTGCCAATATGTTCAAAAACCGCCCGCTGCTGATGATTATTCTCAGCAATGTACTGGGTACAGTCACCCGTATTGCCGACGTGTTCAATACATATTTCTATATTTTTGTGCTGGATCTTGCTTCCTACAGCATTATTATCGGCATCCCGGGTACGATCACCGGTTTCCTAGGCTATGGTCTGGTACCGATTTTGAAACGAAAATTCAGCAACCGGCAGATCATTGCGCTGTGCACGTTTTCCAAAGCGGCGATCAGCGTGATCGTGTTCCTGATCGGTATGAATTATTACGACAAGGCCGCAGTCGTCGTGCCGCTTTTGATGCTGCAGGGCGCTGTAAACAGCCTGTTTACGAGCGTTACTATGGTCGTGCCGACGGAAATGATCGGTGACACGGTCGACTATATGGAATGGAAGACCGGCAAGCGCAACGAGGGCACGAACTTTGCGGTTCTGACTTTTGTCAGCAAACTGACGGGCTCTTTGTCCACTTCGCTTTCGGCTGCGATCCTGCCGCTGATCGGCATTATCGTTCCGAGCGACGGCACAGACCCATATCTGAACGGCGCAGGTGTGAATACGTCTTTCTGGCTGTGGGGCCTGATCACGGCGATTCCGCCGGTTATTGGTCTTGTGCAGCTGATCCCGTATATTTTCTACGATTTGCAGGGCAAAAAGCTTGAAAAAATACACAGTGACATGCGCATACGCCGTGAGGAGCTTGCGCAGAGCGCCACGGCGCGTGCCGGCAAGGAGGGTGAAGAATGAAAGACAGATGCCCGAAATGCGGCGCAGAGCTCGGCAAGTTTTACTTTAAAGTAAACTGTCCGAAGTGCGGAGTCGATTTAATGTATTATAACATGGAAAGCCGCCTGGATCAGGACGCCGAGCAGGCGGAGAAAGACTGGGAAAAAGTAGACGCTTTTTTGCAGAAGTTCACCAAGATCAAAGACAAGTTCAAAAAGAAAAAGTAAATGGATTCAGGAGAGGGGACAATGAAGAATTTGGGGAAAAAACTGATTTCCGGCGCACTGGCGCTTGGCGTGGCAGCCGGCTGCGCTGCACCTTCCGCTGCACTGGCACAGGAAAATGCCGATGCACAGACTTCCGTGCAGGACACGGCGCTGCATTTTGACGAAAATGGAAAGTTCAAGATTCTGATCCTTTCCGATGTGCAGGATACCAACACACCGCAGAAGGCCACCACGAACCTTTTGGTTGCCGCACTGGACGCTGCGCAGCCGGATCTGGTCGTATTTTTAGGCGATAACATTGCCGGCTGGTGGAAGGGTGTCACGCTGGCAGAAACGGAGTCTGCGATCGACCAGATCATCCAGCCGGTGGACGCGCGCGGCATCCCGTTTGCGATCGTTTACGGCAATCATGACCACGAGGGTCTGTGTGATGAAGAAAACGGTATGACCGAGGAAGAGGCGAAAGAGGCGCAGCTGCGGTTTTATCAGAAGTATAAGACCTGTCTTGCCATTGAGGGCGAGGAGATGACCGGCTGCGGCAACTATAATTTGCTTATTCAGGACAGTGCACAGAAGAAAAACGTGTTTAATCTGTGGTTCATGGACTCCAATCCGTACGCGCCTGAGGAAGAAGGCGGCGGCTACGGCTATGTGGCCGAGGACCAGACCCAGTGGTATGTAGATACGTCTAATGCACTGAAAGCTGAAAATGGCGGTGAACCGCTGCCGTCGCTTTTGTTCCAGCATATTGCCGTGCCGGAGGTATATAATATGCTGACGGCCGTTTCTGCCGGCACAAAAGGCGCTGTGCGCGGCCACGATGTATACAGTGACAAACATTATGTTGCGAACAGCGAATATATTGACCAGGGTGCTGTGCGCGAGGGCCCGTGCCCGCCGAACAGCAACCACGGCCAGTTTGAAAGCTGGAAACAGCAGGGCGACATTTTGGGCGCATTTTTCGGCCACGATCATATCAACGACTATTCCGGTGTTTACGAGGGTATTCGCCTGACTGCCGCGCCGGCGGTCGGCTTTTACAGCTATGGCAATGTCCACGGCGTGCGCACGATCGAGCTGGATGAAAACGACCTGTCCACATTTACAAGTGAGATCATCTACTATGACGACCTGGTCGATGAGCCGGTCGGCAATTTGATCGTAGAAAGACACGGCTACTATGAATACCGCAATAAATTCCTGCCCGGTATCCTCGGCGGTGTGGCTGGTCTTGCCGTTCTTGGTGGCGCCGTGGCAGGCATCGTCAAACTGATTCGGAAAAAGCGCGGGTCATAAAGTATAAAATGCCAAAAAAGAAAACCTCCGGCCGGAGGCTTTCTTTTTTGGCATAATCTTTTGTTAAAAGTAAAAGCCGGTGCAGTGCACCGGCAGGCAATCTATGTTATGCTCTTTCTACTTTACCGGAACGAAGGCAGCGTGTGCAAACGTTTACTCTTTTCGGAGAGCCGTTGACAATAGCCTTAACTTTCTTTACGTTCGGTTTCCATGTTCTGTTTGAACGCTTGTGCGAGTGAGAAACTTTGATACCAAATTTCATTTCCTTGCCGCAGTATTCACATTTTGCCATGCGCGAACACCTCCTTATAAATTTACAACGCCCATATCATAGCAGATAAATGCAGAAATTGCAAGCACTTTTTTAGAAATTTCTTGAAAATGCCGAAAAAGGTCACTTATTTTAGAATCTGATTGATTTTAATGCCCAAATCTATTATAATGTTACCAGTATGTTTGGGAGGATTTTACTATGGCTTATGATAAAAAAGCGGCGCTTGAAACAGCGCTCAAACAAATCATCAAGACGTACGGCGACGGCGCGATCATGCGCCTTGGCGAAAACAGCACTTTAAATGTCGCCGCCATCTCTACCGGGTCCCTGACGCTCGATATTGCGACCGGTGTTGGCGGTCTGCCCAGAGGCCGTGTTGTGGAGATCTACGGTCCGGAAAGTTCCGGTAAAACAACACTTGCCCTGCACTGTGTGGCAGAGGCGCAGAAGCTTGGCGGCGAAGCCGCTTTTATTGATGCGGAACATGCGCTTGATCCAAGCTATGCCGCCAACCTTGGCGTAGACATAGACAACCTGCTTGTCGCGCAGCCGGACTATGGCGAACAGGCGCTTGAGATCACTGAACAGCTTGTGCGTTCCGGTGCAATCGACATTATCGTTGTCGACTCGGTCGCCGCACTTGTTCCGAAGAGCGAGATCGAGGGCGACATGGGCGACTCTCACGTCGGTCTGCATGCCCGCCTGATGAGCCAGGCGCTGCGTAAGCTGACAAGTGCAATTTCCAAAGGCAACTGCATCGTCATCTTCATCAACCAGCTGCGTGAAAAGGTTGGCGTCATGTACGGCAATCCCGAGGTCACGACCGGCGGCCGCGCGCTGAAATTCTATGCTTCCATGCGTATCGACGTGCGCAAAGTTGAACTTATCAAAAATTCCAACAACGAATTTATCGGCACCAGAACTCGTGCGAAAATTGTGAAAAACAAGGTCGCGCCGCCATTTAAAGAGGCAGAGTTCGACATCATGTACGGCACCGGTATTTCCAAAGAGGGAGAAATCCTGGATATGGCCGTTAAGCTCGGCATTATCCGCAAGGGCGGTTCCTGGTTCTCTTATGGTGACCGCCGTCTTGGCCAGGGCCGCGACAATGTGAAAAACATCATCAAATCAGAGCCTGAGCTTGCGGCTGATTTGGAAAACAAGGTGACCGTCGAAATGGCGAAACTGGCAGAGAGCACGCAGAACAAATACGAGGCGAAAGTGGCGCCTAAAGCTGAAACCGAGGAGCAGGACGCACCGGCCGCGCCGCTTAAAAAAGCCTCGTCTTATACAAGAGCCTCTGCTAAAGCCAAATTGGACATTGCCGTTGAGGATGACGACGAATAATGCTTTTAAAAGCGCAAAAAGGCAGAGGGAAGAAGATCCACCTGCTGCTTGACGGAGAATATCAGATCACGACGGATTCTGAATTCTGGACGCTGCATGGCCTGCCGGACGGTACGGAACTGACCGAACAGGAATGGGAAGAACTTGTGCAGCAGATCGAGCGCACAAAGGCCGTCAACAAATGCTATGACCTGCTTTCGCGCCGCGATCACTCTAAAAAAGAACTTTTGACAAAGCTTTTGCGCACGGTCAGTGCAGAAAACGCACGCTATGCCGTGGAACTGATGGAAGAAAAAGGCTATCTTGACGATGAAAAATACGCCAGAAAGCTATGTGCTTATCTTTTGGAGAGCAAAAACCTTTCCAAACGGCATTTGGCGGCCGAAATGGCCAAGCGGGGACTCAGCCGCGATTTGATCAGCCAGGTGCTTGAAGAGGTGGAGGTTGACCCGGTCAGCCAGATCGTGCAGCTGCTGCAGACTAAATTTGCCGCCAAGCTGCAGGCTGAAAACGGCGTGCAAAAGGTAACGGCCGCACTGCTTCGCAAAGGCTTTACTTACGCAGACATCAAATCTGCATTCTACAGATTGGAAACAGACGATTATGCCCTATAGTTGCACAATGATCTCGCTCGGCTGTCCCAAAAATCAGGTCGACGCAGAGATCATGTTAAAAAAATTGGCGGACGCCGGTTTCGATGTGACCGATTCGATCGAGTCTGCCGATGTTGCCATCATCAATACATGCGGCTTTATAGATGATGCTAAAAAAGAAGCCATTGAAACGATTTTAAATGTTGTACAGTATAAAACGGACGGCAGTCTCGGCGCCGTCGTTGTGACCGGCTGTCTGGCAGAGCGCTACCAGGACGAGATTTTGAAAGAGATCCCGGAGGTGGACGCGGTGATCGGCATCGGCGCCGACAGCGATATTGCCAAAGTGTGCTTAAAAGCGCTGTGCGGCATTCAGACGTCGTTTTATCCAAACAAGTGTAATTTGCCGATCAATGATGAAAGACTGGTTTCTGCGCCGTTTCACTGGGCGTATTTGAAAATTGCAGACGGGTGCGACAACCGCTGTGCATACTGCGCCATTCCGTCCATCCGCGGCCGGTTCCGCAGCCGCACGATCGAAAGCATCGTGCGCGAGGCAGAGCAACTTGTTGCCGGCGGCGCACAGGAACTGATTTTGGTTGCACAGGACACGACGTTTTACGGCTTTGACCTGTATGGCCGGCCGGCGCTGACCGATCTGCTGCGTGCGCTTGTAAAGGTGGACGGGTTAAAATGGATCCGCCTTTATTACTGCTATCCGGATCGCTTGAACGATGAACTGATCGATTTGATCGCCTCAGAAGAAAAAATATGCAATTACATCGACCTGCCGCTTCAGCACTGCAGCCAGCCGCTTTTAAAGTCTATGCACCGCTACGGTTCGTTTGATGCGCTGAGCGTTTTGATTGACAAGCTGCGTGCGCGCATTCCGGACGTTACCCTGCGCACGACTTTTATGGTTGGTTTTCCGGGCGAGACGGAGGCGGACTTTGAAGAGCTTTGCCGCTTCACCGAACGCTGCCGCTTTGATAAACTCGGTGTGTTCACATTTTCGCCGGAGGAGGGGACACCGGCCTTCGATTACCCTAATCAGATCGATGAATCGGTCAAGCTGCAGCGTTTTGAAACGCTTATGGACATACAGTACTCCATTACAGAGGAAAGTAACCAAAAGCGTGTCGGCCGTGTATACGAAGCGGTGATCGACCGGTTTGAAGATGGGCGCTATTACGCCCGTTCCTATATGGATGCGCCGGAGATCGACGCAGCGATCGTCTTACAAAGCGACCGGCCGCTTGAGATCGGTACATACTGTATGGTCAAAATCACAGATTTTGACGGATATGATTTGATTGGAAGTGTGTTGTCTTGAACTTACCCAATAAAATTACGGTATTTCGTTTGGTGCTGGTGCCGTTTTTTGTGGCAGAAATGCTTTTGACGCACAGCTATCACTTTAGTGTTGCGCTGGTGATCTATTTTGTGGCCTGTATGAGCGACACGGTAGACGGTTCGATCGCACGCAAAAGGCATTTGGTCACGGACTTCGGCAAACTGATGGATCCAATGGCCGACAAGGTGCTGACCACATGTGCATTTTTGTGTTTGGTCAAGCTCGGTTACTGTGACGTGATCGTGGTTATGATCATCATGGCACGTGAATTTTTGGTGGCCGGCATGCGCATGATCGCCGCGTCCAAAGGCGTTGTGGTTGCAGCCAACAAATGGGGCAAGGCCAAAACTTTTTTGCAGATGGCGGCAACCGGCCTTACTATCTTGTCGCTGGCGATCGGTGAAGGCCCTGCCATCAATTACGACATTTTGCATACGTTTTCCAATGTGGCGTTTTGGGTGGTGGCCGTCGTTACGGCCATTTCCGGCATCATTTATGTCAAAGACAACGCCCATGTGATCGAATCAAAATAAGCGTTGCTTTTTTGAAAAATTCTGCTATAATAAATAAAGATAGAAAAAGGCAGTGACCGGAAGAAGTAGGCGAAAAGCTTTTTTTCAGAGAGCGGCAGGCTGGTGGAAATGCCGCAAAAAAGCCCGCCAAAATGCATCCGTGAGCCCCTGCGGGGAAATTATAGTATCTGCAGGCGTCTGGCCGCGTTACAGGCTGTTTGAGTATAAAAAGAGTGGAACCGCAGTGAAAATTGCCTCTGTCATTGGACAGGGGCTTTTACTTTTTAGGAGGACAACATGTTTGCGGCATTGAAAGAAGACCTGCAAAGCTTTTTGGACCACGATCCGGCAGCCAAAAGCCGTGCAGAAATTTATTTTCTTTATCCCGGCTTTAAGGCGCTGCGCAGCCACAGGCGGGCACAGTGGTTTTTAAAGCACGGCATGCCGTTTTTGGCGCGCTGCATCAGCCAGAAAACGGCCAGAAAGACCGGCATCGAGATCCATCCCGGCGCCACGATCGGCCGGCGTGTGGTCATTGACCATGGCCACGGCATCGTGATCGGCGAAACGGCAGAAGTCGGCGACGATGTGCTGATTTACCAGGGGGTAACGCTTGGCGGTACCGGTAAGGACATCGGCAAGCGCCATCCGACGATCGAGCGCGGTGTAATGATCGGCGCCGGCGCCAAGATCCTCGGCCCGATCACAGTCGGCCATGGGGCAAAAGTCGCGGCTGGTGCGGTCGTTTTGTGCGATGTTGCGCCCAATGCCACCGTGGTCGGTGTGCCCGGTAAAGTCGTGCGCATCGACGGCGAACGCGTAGACGATATGGACCAGATCCATATTCCGGACCCGGTCGCACAGGCAATCGCACAGAACCAGGAAAAAATCGCTGCACTTGAACAAAAAATCAATGAATTGGAGGAAAGGTTATGAAAATATTTAACACAATGACCCGTCAAAAGGAAGAATTTGTGCCGCTTGATGCAAATGAAGTGAAAATCTATGCCTGCGGCCCGACGGTGTATAACTATATTCACATTGGCAATGCCCGTCCGCTGTGCGTGTTTGACACGCTGCGCCGTTACCTGGAATACCGCGGTTACAACGTAAAATTCGTGCAGAACTTTACGGATATCGATGACAAAATCATCAACCGCGCAAATGAAGAGGGCGTGCCTTACAGCGAGATTTCCGAAAAATACATTCAGGAATTCTGGACGGATGCCAATGGCCTGAATGTAAAAGAGGCGACTGTGCACCCCAAGGCGACCGAAAATATCGACGAGATCATTGCCATCATTCAGACCCTGATGGAAAAAGGTTATGCTTATAAAGCCGGCGACGATGTTTATTTCAGAACGCGCCGGTTCGACGGCTACGGCAAGCTTTCGCACCAGCCGATCGAAGACTTGGAAAGCGGCGCGCGTATTGCCGTTGGCGAGGTGAAGGACGACCCGCTGGATTTTGCTTTGTGGAAAGGCGCAAAGCCCGGCGAACCGTATTGGGATTCGCCGTTTGGCAAGGGCCGCCCGGGCTGGCACATCGAGTGCTCTGCCATGAACCGCAAGTACCTTGGCAACACGATCGACATTCACTGCGGCGGGCAGGATCTGGTATTTCCGCACCATGAAAACGAGATCGCGCAGTCTGAGTGTGCAAACGGCGCCACTTTTGCACGCTATTGGATGCACAACGGCTACATTAATGTAGACAACGTGAAAATGAGCAAATCGCTTGGCAATTTTAAAACGGTGCGTGAGATCAGCCAGGTGTATGGCTATGAGCCCATCCGCTATCTTCTGATCTCGTCCCATTACCGTTCGCCGATCAATTACAGCACCGACATTATCGAACAGTGCCAGAGCGCGCTTACACGGCTTTACACATGCCGCGAAAGTCTGGACTTTGCGCTTCAAAACGCACCGGAAACAGCGGAAAATGACGAGACGGCGCTGCTTGCTCTGTTTGACAGCCGCAAAACACAGTTTATTGCAGCTATGGACGACGATTTGAACACAGCCGACGCACTGGCTGCGGTTTTTGAGCTTGTAAAAGACATCAACACAAAAGTGCTCGACCAGCCGGTCTCCAAAAAGGTTTGCGGTGCTGCCGCGGCGCTTTTTGACGAGCTGACCGACGTTTTGGGCCTGCTTTATAACCGCCAAAACAACGACCTCGACAGTGAGATCGAGGCGCTGATCGCGCAGAGAAATGAGGCACGCAAAAACAAGGATTGGGCTACGGCCGACAAGATCCGCGACGATTTAAAGGCGCGCGGCATCCTGCTCAAAGACACACCAAACGGTGTGACCTGGACAAAAGCATAATTTTTTAGCGCCGTTTCATTTACGGCGCTTTTTTGCGCAAAGCCCTGGGCTGAATGTATAGGAAAATGATTTGTTTTGGTATGGTACTGCAAACGACTTCGTGCTACTATGATGCTATGCTGTGAATATAAATAAGGAAATGAAGTGGTTTGTTTTGTTGCCTTTTTTTGCCTCAAAAAAGCTTACCTCCATTGCACATGACTCTGTGCATGCGGACATCACGCTGGTAAAACGGTTAAATCAGGGATTTTACGGCTATGTCTACCTGCTGAAAGACCGTAAAGACCGCCGGTTTGTTGCCAAAGTGTTTAAAAATATTGGTTATATGGCGCGTGAAGAAGCGCAGCTGAACATGCTGCGCAAATATGCGCTTGTGCATGTGCCGGAAATTATAGGCAAAAGCGGCAAAATGCAAAACGGCGCATTCGATGTACTATTTATGGAGTATATCCATGGCGTAAATGCGAGCCGGCTTCATCTGCTGAGTGCATCGGACAAAGCACGTTTTGCAGATGAGGTAGTGGACAATCTGCTGGCGATCCACAGTATATCCTCACCGCAGGGTTTTGGAGATTTTGTTGACGGCCGGTATTTTGAAACGTGGGCAGAATGTTACCGCGGCCGCATAAATACTTTATATACGGCTTTGCAGCAGAAAAAGCCGCTTCTTTTGTCCGCCTCTTCCAGAAAGCTGATCGATACGCTTTATGCTTCTTTTGAGCGTGTTTTTGCACAGCCCGTTTTAAAGAATGCACTGATCCACGGTGACTACAACCTGTGGAACCTGATGGCGGACCCGATCACCGGCCGTTTGACCGGGATGCTCGACCCGATGGGTTGCTGTTTTGCCGACCGGGAATTGGAGCTTTTTCAGCTGGAAAACGCAAATGCCGGCGAATACGCACTGCTCGAAAACTATGCCGGTAAAGTACAGCTTAGCGACCGCTTTTTGCTGAAAAAGAATTATTACCGGTTTTGGGATGATGTTTATCATCTGGTGCACGCCAATTATTGCGACAACAAGCTTTTTCAGCGCTACGGCGGTCGGGTTCTGGAGCTTCTCGATTAAATCACTGGGTATGTAAAGTTTTGCGCTTTGCATGTTCTTGGCGTATAGAACCTGTCATTTTACCAATAATAGAAGCAGAATCTATTTGCGGAGGTGGCCGTTTGCAAAGCGTGTGGGAAGAAAGCGCCCGAAAACCAAAATTTCCAAGGCTGGCGCACGATCTGAAAACAGACGTGCTGATCATCGGCGGCGGTATTGCCGGTATTTTGTGTGCATATATGCTGCAGCAGGCCGGTGTAGAATATACACTTGTGGAAGCGCGCGAGATCTGCAGCGGCATTACCAAAAACACAACGGCCAAAATCACTTTTCAGCACGGTCTGATCTACAGCCGGCTGGTGCATGAATTCGGCGCAGAAACGGCGCGGCTTTATCTTGAAGCCAATGAACAGGCCTTTGACCGGCTCTGTAGTCTTTGTATGCAGGTTGCGTGTGATTTTGAATATAAAGACAATTATGTTTATTCTGTGGGTAACGCTGAAAAAATCGCAGATGAGCTGGCCGCGCTGAAAACCATTGGCTACCAGGCGGAAACAGTAAAGCGCCTGCCGCTACCGTTTGCCGTGGCCGGTGCCGTCTGCTTTAAAAAGCAGGCGCAGTTTTCACCGCTGAAGTTTTTGTACGCCATTGCAAAAGAACTGCATATTTTTGAAAATACACCGGTAAAAGAGCTGGTCGGCAAAACGGCTGTCACAGAAAATGGCCGCATTACGGCAAACAAAATCATTGTGGCCACCCATTTTCCGTTTCTCAACAAACATGGCTTCTATTTTTTGAAGATGTATCAGCACCGTTCCTATGTGATCGCGCTGGAAAATGCGCAAAACATAAACGGCATATATGTGGACTGCGAACCAGGCGGCCTGTCTTTTCGAAACTATAACGGTCTTCTGCTGCTTGGCGGCAGCGGCCACAGAACCGGAAAAAAGGGCAGCGGCTGGCAGGCGCTGCGCAGCTTCGCCGGTTTAAACTACCGCGGAGCGCTTGAAAAATACAACTGGGCGGCGCAGGACTGCATGACGCTCGACGGTATTCCATATATTGGCGCCTACTCGTCCGGTACAGACGGCCTGTTTGTGGCGACTGGTTTCAACAAATGGGGCATGACCTCCGCCATGGCCGCCGCTACGTTGCTTTGTGATTTGGTTCGTGGGCAAGAGAGTCCGTACACTGCGCTTTTTTCACCGTCCAGAACAATTTTGCGGCCGCAGCTGGCCGTCAACGCATTTGAGGCTGCCAAAAATTTGCTTACACCAACGGCGCTGCGCTGTCCGCATATGGGTTGCGCACTGAAATGGAACCGCTACGAGCACAGCTGGGACTGTCCGTGCCATGGTTCGCGCTTTACCAAAGAGGGGAAGCTGATCGACAACCCGGCAACGGGGAATTTGAAAAAATAAGGACAAATCCCACCTGTTTGCATAAAACAGGTGGGATTTGTTAAGATCGGCGCAAGCAAAGTAAAAAAACAATCATGCGTGCTTTTTCGCAATCTCCATTAATTCTTTTTCAGACAGTATTTCGTTTGGGTACGGATAGACTCTTGCGCATTTTTGAAATTGTGTTTTAATTTGTTCAGCTTTGGCAACATCATGTTCGCACAGCAGTGCATATGCGTATTGTGTGCGCAAAACAGAAGGAAAGTTCTGCATTTGCCGCATAAACTTCTTTTGTTCCTTGCTGAATAATTCAGCAAGATGTTCCGGACGGTTTTCAGTAATAAGTTCAATGTATATGCGGTCACAGATAAGCAGATTGCGGTGGATCCCGCATATATTGCTGTCGGCATCAAACATGTGTGCCATTAGTTCATTTGCCTTTTCAAATTGCTGCTGATCCATAAGTCGACTGCAGGCAAATACACCCAGCACGGCGATCATGCTGTTTTGCATGGCCTCATCAGATGGTACGGCAAACCATTCTTCCGGCATGTCTTTCAGCCTTACATCTTTTGAGATCTTTTCGGAAACTTTCAGCTGTATCCAAAACGCACGCATGGCGTCTTTGCTGCGCGCCAAAGCCAGGGTGTTGTACCCATCGTTATCCACAGTGTTTGTACGCATTGGAACACCATTTGTAATTGCAAATACAAATCCGACTACAGCACACAGGAGCATTACGACGGAAAACAGCTGTATGTCGCGCAGGAGAAAATACATACATATGAAAATGACGCCGGCGATCAGGTTCATCAGCGCGCCGCCAAGATTATAGAAAACGAAAGGAATTTTTCCGTCTTTTAAATCGGGCGGCACCATAAGGCACTGGCCGCCGGTACCTGCAATTTCCAGCCGTTTTAATTTCAACTTGCCGTTTTCATTGACCAGTATCAGGTTAAACAATCGAAAAGAGCTGAACCGGTACCCGGAAAGCAAGCCGAAAATAAGGTGACCTGCTTCATGAAGAATCAGTTGTGTGATAATAGCCACGCACATTCCAAGCAAAAGTCCACAGAGGTAAAAAAGCGCCTCATATAATGTTACGTTATTTTCGGGTATTCTTATGTATTTTACAAAGGCAATTCCACAAACAAATCCGATCAACACCCAAAGTGCCGTTACTAAGTACTGCGTCCATGTGTTTTTTCTCTTTTTTGGTTTGTTATGCATCTTTTCTTTCATCTTTCTATTGCCGCCGGGGCAGTATTGGCAGTGCGGATCCTTTTATATGTCTCTTCAGAAAACTTTGGCTTGCGGTCGTAGGTGAACAGGCCGTTTTGCTCCTGCTCCACATCGTATAGCTGCGTGTAGCAGAATCCGAGTATTTGGGGGTTAGATGTAATAGCCTCTGTCAGGCCGGCATAGCGCGCGGCAAATTCCGCCTCGCTTTTTACGTCTTTTCCGTAGCCCCAGGCCTTGGTGCTTTTGTCTGATTCCCATTTAATGCCGCCGTATTCGCTGATGAATACCGGTTCGCCGCCATACTGCTGCCGGCCGGGGTTGTCCTGCAGCACATGCTCGTAAAGCGTGCCGTCTGTTGCCAGGTGGTCGTAAGAGGCTTTGAAAGCCTCCGGTTCACCGCGGTAGTCGTGCACATCGTAAATGTCGGTCTTAACGTGGAAGTTGCCGCTGGTGTCGATGCAGGGCCGTGTCGGGTCAAGGCGTTTCGTCGCCTCATAAACGGTCAGCAGCAGGGGATCGTACTGCTTTTTGCCGCGATAGTCCCACGTCTCATTAAAGGGGCACCAGCCGATAATGCTGGGGTGGTTAAAATCGCGTTCAACAGCCTCCAGCCACTGCAGCAGAAAAACGCTGACGGCTTTTGGGGAGGCGTAGTCGAGCCCCCAGTTTGCATATTCACCCCAAACGATATAGCCGTACAGGTCGCAGAAGTATAAAAATCTTGGGTCGAACACTTTCTGGTGCAGACGCGCGCCGTTGAAGCCAACAGAAAGGGACAGTTCAATGTCTTGTTTTAATTCTTCGTCGTTTTGTGCAGTGTAAATGCCTTTTCGGTAATATCCCTGGTCAAGCACGAGCCGTTGAAATACGCTTTTTTCGTTCAGCAAAAACTGCATACCGTCAAGCCTTACACTGCGCAGCCCGAAATAGCTGTAAACACGGTCCCGACCAAAGGTGATCTCCAGCCTGTAGAGCCGGCCGCAGCCGCACTCCCAAAGGTGTTTTTCACTCAGCGGGATGCTTAAAGTACAGTTGCCGCAGGCGTTTGGCACATTGGCCTGACCGACCGGTTTGTCGCTGTAATACGCGGCAACACTAAGATCGGCTTTGCCGTGCAAAGTAAAAGACACTGTGGCAGTGCACTGGTTAGCGTCCGGAAAGATTTTGAAACCTTCTACATACGCTTGGGGCACAAATTCCAGGTACACATTGCCCCAAATGCCGGTCGTTCGGGTATAGCTGCAGGCGTAGCTGTTTTTGCGCGTGCTCTGCTTGCCGCCGGGCACAAGCGGATCTTTTACGTTATCTTCACAAAGAATAAACAGCTCGTTTTCGCCGTCGCGGACATAGTCGGTTATATCAAAGGCAAAGGATGTGTAGCCGCCGGTGTGCCGGCCGGCACAAACACCGTTTACCAGCACGGTCGTTAAGTAGTCAGCCGCGCCGATGTGCAGAAATACGCGCTTGTCTTTTTTAGCGATTTCCACTTCTCTTTTATACCAAACGGCGTTTATAAAGCCCGTGTAGCCGATTCCGGAAAGTTGGCTCTCCACGCAAAATGGTACGTTGATTTTGTGCGTATAACGCGCCTGTCTGTAAAGTTTCATGGCAAAATCTGCGTTTTTCGAAAAATGAAAAGCAGTCCGCGCTTTTTGGAAGCCGCAGTCCCAGCTGCCGTTTAAGCTTTGCCATTCTTTGCGTTCAAATTGTGGATTTGGGTGGTTGGAAAAAGAGTCCATAAGCGCCCTCCAGATGTCTTTTTTATTATTATAAAGTACAGCGTACAAATAGTCAATTCGGTAAAAATAAAACCGCACCGAAGTGCGGTTTTGCATGGTTAATCGTTTTCGGCTTTAGCAGTAAGATTTTGTTTTGCTAGCTGCATTTCAAATGAAAACTGCTGTAAAATTGCCGGGCTGCCAAAGGCATTGCCCCATTGAATGCCGGGGTAAAACTGTCCGGCGCCTACAAGCAAAAGTGTGTTCGGCACGTTTTCATAACGGCACGTGTAAGCCCAGATTTCAGGACTTTTGGCACGCAGGTGCAGCAATGTGCCGTCTGACAGTCCCACCCGGTAAGAACGTATATTGTTTCGCCGGGTTCGAAAATCATTGCTGCCTGCAGGCACACCCGTTTCATTGGCGCTTCTTAAAAAGAAGTTATGCACATCGTCCTTCCATGCCGCATTGCTTTTTTTGCCATAAACATTGGCCGGTTCGGTATTAAAGTAGGCTGTGCCTTTTGTGCGGCCGATATGATCGCAGGGATACGTGTTATAAATATCGCGGCGTTCCCACTGCACAAAATCGGCGAGCCCCTGTACCTCAAAGCCAACAGATAAGGTGTTCTGTGGGTTTTGCGTCAGTTTTACCGAACACTGCAGTTTGCCGTTTTCGTTTTTCAGCTGTACAGCACAGAAATACGGCTGCCTTTTTGGGCGAAGCCAGACGCAGTAACCGTGCGCAGTCTTTCTGACTGTTTGATGGCAGCAGATTTTTTTGCCATTCTCATACAAAAACGGTCCAGTTACTTTGCGGCGCGGAATATCATCCGTTAGAATAATCGTGCCATGGTTTTTATCTGCAAAAATTCTGAAGACAGAAACGCAGTCTGTATCTGGCCGGGCGGCAGGCCGTTTTTTAGAAAGAATGTAGGTGTCCGTTAAAATATTTTGATGATAAAAAGAAAGTTTGACGGCGTTTGTGTTGCACAGCACGTGTGCAAATCGGATAATGCCTTTTTGATGCGGCGCAATACTTGCCGGAATATGGCCGTCAAACAGTTTATTCCCGGTTTCATCTTTACAGATGAGGTGCACTTCATTTAGATTTGTGTGGTCAAAGCGGTTGTGCACGTAAAGGGAAAGTCCGTTTTGTATGCTGCTTTTCTCTTCGTCCAGCAAAATGGGCGTAAAAGCTTTTTTCGTTAAAAATGCTTCCGGCTTTTCGCGGTGGAAAGCGTCCAGCACAGCGCCCCATTCGCCGTAGCCGGCAGCACGACCGCTGGCGTGATTCTGGTGACGTTCTTTTGTACCATCCGGAATGAAAAACACATCGTCCACCGCCGCCCAGAGCGCACAGCCCAAAGCGCCGTCTGTATCAAAAATATTGTCCCAGCCCTTTTTTACGCTGTGTCCCCAAAATACACGGCTGCTGTTGTCAAAATTCAGCTCTTTTGTGTTGTAGCAGGGAACGTGTGCAAATTCATCGTGCAGCATAGGCATATCTTTTCGGCCTAAATTTGAGGTCACTTTTTTATAGTGATGACTTCGGATGTCGTAGGGCAGGGGCGTTGTCTTGACGGTGTGCGGATAGCTGAAGATCACCGGTCTGGTCGTGTCCTGCGCTTTGATGTACTCAAATTCCCGGCGAAACGCCGCCGTCTGCTCAAACCCGGATTCGTTCGCCAGTGACCAGATGATCACGCAGGCATGGTTGCGGCTGAACTCCGTCATTTCGGCAAAAGTGTTTATAAAATCCTCAGGCGGGCAATAAATTTTAAAATTGTTCGCACCTTTGAAACAGGCGGAGTTCTCCTGTTCTACATATATGCCGATTTGGTCACACAGTGCCAGCAGGCGTTCGGGTGCCGGGTAGTGCGATGTGCGGATAAAATTAATATTGTTTCGCTTATAAATATGCAGTTCCTTTTCCAGTTCCCTGTCGTCTACCGAACGGCCGAATTGTGCGGACACGTCATGGCGGCACACGCCGCGCAGCTTGATTTCCTTGCCGTTGACATACACTTTGTTTTTATCTGTGCCGTGCATGCCGCCGTATTCGATCTGGCGCAGGCCGACCTTGTGCCGGTTGGTCTGCAGGGTGCGGCCGTTTTGCAAAAGGGAAATCTGCAGATCATAAAGATTTGGGTGCTCCGCGTCCCAAAGCTGAGGCTCGTTGATTTTCAAATCTAAATGCATTTCATATAGGTTCCCGCTTGCTTTGTAAAGCGCCGGCTGCAGGTATCTTTTCTGAAAATGCAGGTCGTTTTCGTAAACTTTCCGGCAAGTGGCATCCGGTGCAAGCGTCATATGCCTGTCTCTTA
>URDW01000026.1 GCA_900546735.1 uncultured Oscillospiraceae bacterium | reverse complement strand
CCTATTAAGTCGTCGGCAGCGTCAGATGTGTATAAGAGACAGTCTTCATACCGTGCAGCATTTTTACAAAGTTCGGGTCACTGTGGTTCACGATCTCGCTGTGACGCAGATCCAGTGCGGCGATCTTTTTCATATCTTCTTCACTGAGTATAAAGTCCCAGATGTCCAGATTCTGCTCCATCCGGTCCTTATGCACCGACTTCGGAATAACGACCACGCCGCGCTGCACGTTCCAGCGCAGCGCCACCTGTGCCGCACTCTTGCCGTATTTCCGGCCGATTTCGGTCAGCACCGGGTGTGTAAAGATGCCGTGATTGCCCTCAGCAAACGGCCCCCAGGCCTCCGGCGTTACCCCATACTCTTTCATAACGGCCAGCGCATTTTCCTGCTGGAAGAACGGGTGCAGCTCCACCTGATTGACCGCCGGCATTACCTCCACCGTTTCGCACAGATCGGCCAGGCGGTTCGGATAAAAATTGCAAACGCCGATGGCACGCAGCTTACCGGCCTTGTACGCCTCTTCCATGGCGCGGTACGCCCCGATGTAATCCTTCATCGGCTGATGGATCAGATAAAGGTCCAAATAATCGAGCCCCAGCTTTTGCAGTGACGTTTCAAGCGCTTTTTTGGCGCCCTCGTAGCTGGCGTCCTGTACCCAGAGCTTTGTGGTAATAAACAACTCTTCACGCGGCACACCGCATTTTTGCAGGGCGGCACCGACGGCCTCTTCGTTCATATACGCCGCGGCTGTGTCGATCAGGCGGTAACCGGTGGCGATGGCGTCCAAAACGGCCTGCTCGCACTGGTCCGGATCCGGCACCTGAAACACGCCAAAGCCCTCCATAGGCATTTTTACGCCATTGTTCAGTGTTACAAATTCCATAATGATCTTCCTTTCCAAAACTGAAATATATTTTATATTTTCTCAGCCGATTGGCTGAAGGTAAGCAAAACGCTTAATGGCTGAACAGCCAGCCCATGATCGTTTCGTCATAGGCAAAGGCGCCCCCGCCGGCATGCTGGTCGCGGTAGCCGCGCTCTGTAAAATAAACCTGGTCTTTTACATCGAGCACCAAAAGGTCGTTGATCTGCGCCTGTGTGAGCCCCATGTCCATATAAAGGCCGCGCAGTTCTTCATAAGCCGATTTGAGCGGTTCGGAGCCGTAATAGCTGTCCTCTTCACCGACGGCCATATAGACCGGCGTGCGCGCCGCAGCAAGCGGCTGCAGATCGCCGTCCCACTGTGTGCTGACCGCCAGGTAAGCCGCATACAGCTGCGGCCGTTTTTCCATAACAAGCGAGCCGGTCTCGCCACCGCCGGAGTAGCCGTTCAAATACACTTTCTGCGGATCTATGTTATAAGCAGAAAGCAGATACTCGGTCAGCGCGATGGTCTGGTCGGCCGAAGTTTCGCCCCAGTCGCCCAGCTGCGGCGCCGCAATGAGCATCTGCGCGTTATACTGCTGCGCTTCAAAGCCAAATGCCTCCGAACGCAGATTGCTGCCCACACCCTGAAAATAAAGACCCTCATAGCCGGGCAATGTTACAAAAAGTGCATATGCCTTGCTGCCATCGTAACGGTCGGGCACATAAAGGTTAAAATGGATGTCGCCGTCCGTTTCAGAATGCAGCACATTGTCCAGCACAAAACCGCGGTACGTTTCGCTGCCCTGGGTGACCGAAGGCGTGCTTTCAGCAGAAGCCGGTTCGCTCTGCACCGGCGCAGCAGCCGTTTCGCCCGGCACAGCGGCTTCACCTGCCGCTGCGGAGCAGGCCGAAAAACCTGCGGCCAAAACACCGGCGCATAAAACACAAAGCAGACGCTTAATACAGCGCATACCATCTCTCCTTTCTGTAAATATTTTATAACGATTTTTTCAAAATGTACAATGCCGGTTGCGAAATGTGCTATAATAAAAACGCATAGTGAAACGGAGGGAAAAAGATGTTTGAACTGAACCAGCTGGAACAGCTGATCGCCATTGCCGAATGCCAGACGATCTCGGCGGCCGCCGAGCGGCTGCACCTTTCACAGCCGGCGCTGAGCCGCTCCATTCAAAAACTGGAGGCCGCGCTGCAGGTCACCCTGTTTGACCGCGAAAAGAACAAGATCACCCTGAATGAAAACGGAAAAATTGCCGTGGAATACGCACGCCGTGTGCTGGAACAGGCAAACGACATGACCGAACAGCTGCAGGCGCTTGACCGCAGCCGCCGCACCGTTTCGCTTGGGTCGTGCGCGCCGGCGCCGCTGTGGGATCTGGCGCCGCTGGTGTCGCGCCTTTACCCGCAAAAGGCGCTGATTTCCGAAATGAAAGAGACCGGCGCACTGCTGCAGGGCATGAAAGACGGCACTTACCAGCTGGTGATCCTGCCCTGCCCGGCAGAAGAAAGCGCGCTTTGCTGCACGGCGTTTGAAAGCGAGCAGCTTTACTTTGCCCTGCCGCCCGAGCACCCGCTGGCCAATGCAAAGGGCCTGCACTTTAAAGACCTGGACGGTCAGGCGATTTTGATGTTTTCCGAGATCGGCTTTTGGAAAAAAGTGCAGCAGGAAATGATGCCGAAAACGCACACGCTGATCCAGGAAAATCGCGCCGATTTTGAAACACTGGTCAAAACGTCTGTACTGCCCTCCTTTGCTTCTGACCTAGCCGTGCGCCAAAGCGGCCGGCAAAACGAACGCGTGCTGGTGCCGATTTTAGATAAGGAAGCCAGTGTGACCTATTTTCTGGTATGGAAAAAAGAAGAGTCCAAACGGTGGCGCGCGCTGCTCGAAAAAATCGGCGAACGCACCGCCCGGCTGAAACAGGCATAAAAAAGCACCCGGCCACTGCCGGGTGTTTTCCGTTGACAATTCCTTATTCTTCCTCGTCACGATAACTGCGCCGCAGCGCATTTGTTTTTCGCTTGCGCATGTTGTAAAGCACGGTGTAGACCACAAGGCCGATGACCGCCAGAATGATCACGACCAGCACAACGATGGCGATGGGGTTTGAAAGCAGGTCGCGCAGGCCGTTGACGATTTGCAGCAGGCGCGAGACCTCCACCGTCTGCGCCGCGACCAAATCGACCGTGGCTACGACCTGGTCGCCGTAAATGATCTCGGCCGCGCCGAGCACATCGCCCTGCTGCACCGGCGCCACTGCCTCGCTTACCGTGGCGTCCGTAGGCCGGATCATCACCATGGACGGGTCCAGGCTGGCCAGCACGGTGGCCGACTTATTTTCTTTGGCAACAAGCTGCAGCGTGTCCACGCCCTTGCCGTTTTTGACCGGCACGTCACAGACGAAATCGCCCTGCTTGATCACGGTTTTATAGCTGAGGCTTGAAAAAGCCCATTTGAACAGCGTGGCCGCATCGATAAACGAGCACTTTTCTATATAGCCGTCGTTATTATAATCGATACGCGGACTGTTGCAGACGATCGCCAGGTAATTGTAACCGTCTTTGGAAGCTGTTGTGATCACACAGTAGCCGGCTTCTGAAGTAGAACCCGTTTTAATCCCTTTGGCATATTCGTAATAATAAGACAAATACGAGGCATGCAGCATTTGGTTGGAGTGGTAAAACGTCTGCCCGGCATATGTGTATGTTTTTGTTTCGGCAATTTTTTTGAACGTTTTGTTTTCCAGCGCTTTCAGTGTGATCAGGCGCAGGTCATTTACCGTTGTGTAATGGTTTTCGTCGTGCAGACCACTGGCATTTGTGAAATGCGTATTCGTACAGCCGGCCGCCGCCGCCCATTCGTTCATCATGGCCACAAATTCATCAAAGCCGCCGGCCACATACTCGGCCAGCACCTGGCACGCATCGCACGCCGACTGCACCATGGTCAGGTACAGCAGCTGCCGCACCGAAAGATGGTCGCCGACCTGCAGATTGGCCGTCTGCGCGCCGGTGCCCAAAATGGAATTAAACGCCGTCTGTGAAACGGTGGTTTCGGAATCCAGATTTTCCACATTGTCGAGCACGACCATGGCCGTAACGATTTTGGTAAGAGAAGCCGGATAGACCTTATCATCGGCATTTTTTGCGCAGATGACCGGGTAACTGGGGTCGTCCAGGCTGACGAGCATATAATTTTCGGCATAAATTTTTTCCGTAGGCTGATATTCGGCCGCAAACGCCGTGCTGCACGGCGCAGCCGCAAGCAGAAGCACCAATATAAATGTAAAAAGCGATAAAACTTTTTTTCGCATGACTTGACACCCGCAACAAATGATTATATTATAAAAACAGTTTAACATGTTTAAGACGTAAAAAAAAGTGGCAAATTATGAATTTTACAAAATTGCCAAAACGGAGCTGAGCAAATGGTATACATAACCGGAGATATCCACGGAGACATCTCGTTTTTTAAAAACCCGGTACTGCGCCGCCTGACCGAAAAGGACACGCTGCTCGTCTGCGGCGACTTTGGCTTTATCTGGAACCCGGACGATGAGCAGGAAAAAAAGAACCTGGAAAAGCTGAAAAAGCTGAAATACACCATCTGTTTTGCAGACGGTGCACACGAAAATTTCGACATTTTAGACAGCTACAAGCCCTACCGCTACAAAGGCGGCGACACACACAAAATCGCCGACAACATCTACCACCTGATGCGCGGCGAGATTTTTGAATTTGACGGCAAAACCTTTTTTGTGATGGGCGGCGGCGAGAGCGACGACATTGACATGCGCCTGGAAGGGCGCAGCTGGTGGAAGCACGAGACACCGACCGGCGAAGAGCTGTTAAACGGCGGGCGCAACCTGCGCGACGCCGAATACAAGGTCAACTACGTCATCACCTACGAAGCGCCGGCCATTGCCAAAGACTTTTTGCGCAACCACACCAACGGCCCGGTGCACATCAACATGCTCAACAACTACCTGCAGGAGCTGATGAAAGACGTGGACTATGTGCACTGGTACTTCGGCTCGCTGCACATTGACGTGCCCATCTCACGCAAGATGACGGCCGTTTTCCAAAACATCATTCCCCTGCGCTGAAAAATACCAAAAGACGACCCCGCCGTAGATCGGGGTCGTCTTTTTTACCGTTCAGTATCCTGAGAAACTGCTCGGATGCTTATTTTTTCATCTCTTCACGCGCTTCTTTGATGCGCTGCACAAACAGTTTGCCGGTTTCGGTGATCTTTTCATAATCGCCGGTCTTGGCGCCCGCGATCAGCGAAGAACCTGCGCCGACAGCGACGGCGCCGGCTTTGATCCAGTCTTTCACGTTGTCCACATTCACACCGCCAGAGGGCATCATCACCGCGTTCGGCAGCGGGCCGTGGATGTCTTTGATAAAGGCCGGGGTGGCAATATCGCCCGGGAAAACCTTGAGCACGTCTGCGCCGCACTCCATGGCCTGTACCGCCTCGGTGGCCGTGTAAATACCGGGCATGGAGGGCACGCCGTAACGGTTGCAGCAGCGCACCGTCTCGGGGTCAAAATACGGCGAAACGATGTACTCCGCACCGGCCAGAATGGCGATACGGGCCGTCGCCGCGTCAAGCACGGTGCCGGCGCCGATGATGATCTCGCCGTTTGTATACTTTTCACGCATAGCCTCGATCAGCTTGTCGGCATGCGGTACGGTAAAGGTCAGCTCAATGGCCGCCACGCCGCCGGCAATACAGGCGTCGGTGATTTTGGCGGCCTGCTCCAGCGAAGTGGCGCGCACAACGGCCACGATGCCGCACTCCTGAATCTTATAAAGCGTTTCAATTTTATTCGACATGGTTCTCTTCCTTTCTCAGCGCTGCACGCGGGCGGAACCGCCGTGCACTTTGGACTCTACTTCTTTGAGCGACGCCATAGACGTGTCGCCCGGGGTGGTCATGGCAAGCGCGCCGTGCGCCACGCCGTAGTTGAGCGCGGTCTGCGCATCACCGAACGTCATCAGGCCATAGATCAGGCCGGAAGCAAAACTGTCGCCGCCGCCGACACGATCCAGAATCTCCAGACCCGGGAATTCAATGGAAGAATAGATTTTGCCGTCGGCCCAGCAGATGGCTTTCCAGTCATTAACGGTGGCCGTTTTGACCGTGCGCAGCGTGGTGGCAATGACCTTGAAGTTCGGGTACGCCTGGGTCACCTTTTCGATCATCTTATAGTAACCGTCCATGTTCAGGCTTTTCAGTTCTGCGTCGTTGCCCTCGACCTCAAAACCAAGCGCCGCCGTAAAGTCCTCTTCATTGCCGATCATAACGTCAATGTACTTGGCGATCTCCTTATTGACCTCCTGCGCTTTGGCCTGGCCGCCGATGCCTTTCCACAGAGAGGGGCGGTAGTTCAGGTCGTAAGACACGACGGTGCCGTACTTTTTGGCAGCCTTGACCGCCTCGATCACGACTTCGGCCGCGCTTTCCGACAGTGCAGCGTAAATGCCGCCGGTATGCAGCCAGCGCACGCCTTTTTTACCGAAAAGATCGTCCCAGTCGATGTCGCCGGGCTTCAGCTGCGAAGCAGCCGTGTTGCCGCGGTCCGATGCGCCGACCGCGCCGCGGATGCCAAACCCGCGTTCGGTGAAGTTGATGCCGTTACGCACCGTGCGGCCGATGCCGTCAAACGGCATCCATTTAATAAGCGACGTATCTACCCCGCCCTGGAGCACAAAATCCTCCAGCAGACGGCCGATCTCATTATCGGCAAAAGCGGTGACCACGCCGGTCTTCATGCCGAAGCAGCGGCGCAGGCCGCGTGCCACGTTGTATTCGCCGCCGCCCTCCCAGGCGCGGAAAGAGCGCGCATTTTTAATGCGCCCCTCGCCCGGGTCAAGCCGCAGCATGATCTCGCCGAGCGAGACTTCGTCGTACATACATTCTTCTTTAGACTTCAGTTGAAGGTCCATTTTTATAACTCCTTTCGCTTACTTTTCAAACTGAAAATAGCGCATTGCATTGTCAAAACAGATGCCGCACACGATCTCCTCAAGCAGCGGCTCGTTGTTTTCAAACCAGCCGTCCTCGACCCAGCGGCCGATGACGCGGCAGAGAATGCGGCGGAAATAATCGTGGCGCGCATAGGAAGTGAACGAGCGCGAATCTGTTTCCATGCCGACAAATTTGCCCAAAATGCCGAGGTTGCCAAGCGTTTTAAGCTGCGCAGTCATACCGTCGATCGTGTCGAGGAACCACCAGGCCGGGCCGTACTGGATCTTGCTTTCGGCCTCGGTGCCCTGGAAATTGCCAAGCATGGTCGCCAGCACATCGTTGTCCTTCGCATTCAGATTGAATAGGATCGTTTTCGGCAGGTTGCCGTTTTTGTCGAGAGAGTCGAGAAAACGCGAAAGCGAATAGGCGATCTCACGGTCGCCGATCGAGTCAAAGCCGGTGTCCGGCCCAAGACGCGCAAACATACGGCTGTTGTTGTTGCGCATGGCGCCGATATGGATGGCCATTGTCCAGCCAAGCTGGTGGTAACGTGCACCAATGGCCTGCATAACCGCCAGGCGGTAACGGTCCGCCTCGGCATCCGTCACCCTTTCGCCGCGCAGTGCTTTTTGCAGCACGATGTCGGTGTGGGCGCGTTCGTCCGCCGCGCTTTCCAGCGGCTCGGCATAAGGCGGGCAGTCAAACGCGTGGTCAGAAAGCCGGCAGCCGAGGCTGTGAAAATGATCGATGCGCAAAAGCAGCGCCTGGATCATGTCGTCGGTCGTTTTGATCTCAAAGCCGCAGACCGCGCCGAGCTGCGCGGCATACGATGCAAAACCGCTCTGCTGCACGCCGAGCGCCTTGTCAGGCCGGAATGTGGGCAGCACGCGGCAGTCAAAATCGGGCAGTTCCTGCAAAAGGCGGTGGTATTCCAGCGAATCGACCGGGTCGTCCGTTGTGCAGATGACCTTGACATTCGACTTTTGAATCAGCGTGCGCGGCCGAAAATCACCGGAAGCGATCGCCGCATTGGCTCGATCATAGACCTCGTCGGCCGTCTGCGCGTTCAAAGGCGTGTCGACGCCGAAATATTTTTTCAGCTCCAGGTGCGCCCAGTGGTAAAGCGGGTTGCCGATGGCATACTGCAGCGTGTAGGCAAATTTTTCAAACTTTTCACGGCCGCTTTTGCTGCCCGTGCAGTAATCTTCGCTGATGCCGCAGCTGCGCATGGCGCGCCATTTGTAATGGTCGCCCGACAGCCAAAGTTCTGAAATATCGGCCGGAGGACGGTTTTCGTAGATCTCTTTCGGACTCAGATGGCAGTGATAATCACAGATGGGCATATGCTCCGCCACATCATGAAACAGCTTTTTTGCGCACGGTGTGTCCAAAAGAAAATCCGCATCCATAAAATTTTGCATTTTTTCGCTCCTCACCCTGGAAATTTTACAGAATTATTATATAACGATTGCTCTGTGAATGCAAGAAGATAGACAACAAAAGCGCGCAAAGTTCAGCTGAAAAAATGGAAAGATCCGCCTTTCTTTTGAAATAGAATTAAAACTTTCATACAGAATTTGACCGGAATTTAAACGCTTTGTAAATACTCATTTTCCTTTATTGACAAGCTTTTGACATTGGTATATAGTTGTGTTACGAAAGATCGAGGTGAGAAAATGTACTGCACCAACTGCGGCAGACCGCTGAAAGAAGGCGAAATCTGTAGCTGCACCAAAACAGCGAACACCCAGTCTGCACAGGCAGAAAACCAGAACACGACCTACTATGAACCGCCCCAGCAGCAGTTTTACACGGAAGAGGTCTACCACTACACACCGGCCGACCCGTCCAACTACCCGCAGGACTATGTGCCGCGCAACCGCTATGTTGCGGCGCTGCTGGCGCTGGTGCTCGGCTGTTTCGGCGTGCATAACTTTTATCTTGGCCATAAAGACAAGGCCACCACACAGCTTTTGCTGATGATTTTTGGAACACTCATCATTATAGGGCCAATCATTACGCTGGTGTGGTCTATCATGGACATGATCCGTATTTTGACCAAAGACCAAATCGACGGCAACGGCTACAGCATTACGAACAAGTTTTCTTGATTTTCATTTTGTAAAAAAGACGGCGTTTTCAAACGCCGTCTTTTTTGTTACTTATTGAGCTTACCAGATATCGGTCATGCATCGCCTTTAGCACGAAGATGGATAACGGCACAGATGCAGTCGCCGCGCAGCCGCACCGGCACGCCCGCATGCATCAGGTACGCACCGCTTTTTTCATACGCTTTCCCGAACAGTTCAAACGTGTACACGGTTTCGGCATCCAGCCCCGCAAAGACAAGCGGCTCCTGCTTGCGGTAAAAGCCGCAGTACGGCGCGGCTAGAAACGCCGCGCTTTCGCGCCGATTTGCGCTTACATACTGGTTAAACGAGGTGCCGCTGCGCGCGTCGCGCAAACGGTAAAGGTCGCCAAACTGCACCAGCGGCCGGATCTGTTTGTAAAGTGCAATGTACTTTTTGCAGGTTTCCAGCATGGCCTTGTCATATTCCAAAAGATTGCCGCCAAGGCTCAAAGCGCCCTGCATGGCCACGACAAAGCGGAAATCCAGGCTGACCGGGCGGCCGACCGGAGAAATGTCGGTGACCCAGGCACGCATCGTTTTTGCCGGATTCAGCAGCGAATAGCCCTGCTGGATCTGCAGGCGGTCCACCGCGTCGGTATTGTCGCTGGGCCAGACCTCGTCAAAATGCATCAGTGCGCCCCAGTCGTCGCGGCCGCCGCCCGAGGCGCAGCTTTCAAACTGTACGTCCGGGTGCTTGGCACGCAGGCGATCCACAATGCTGTAGACAGCCTGCGTGTGCAGGTACCACAGCGACTGCGGGCACGCCAGGTTTTCGGCGCCCGTTTGGGAAAATGGACGGTTCATGTCCCACTTGATATAGCGGATGTTGTGCTCGCTCAGCAGCCGGTCAAGGCAGTCAAACACATATGCCTGCACGTCTGAACGGGTCATGTTGAGCACAAGCTGGTTGCGCAGTTCATCGGCGCGGCGGGTCTCATAGTGATACGTCCAGTCCGGGTGCGCACGGAACAAATCGCTGTCTTTATTGACCATTTCGGGCTCCACCCAGATGCCGAAATCCATGCCGAGCGCATTGACTTTTTCAATCAGCTCATCCAGTCCGTTCGGGAATTTTTGTGGATTCACAAACCAATCGCCAAGGCCGGCGCGGTCGCTGTTGCGTGCGCCGAACCAGCCGTCGTCCATAACAAACAGCTCTACCCCCAGGCCGGCTGCGATCTCGGCCAGTTTGGCCTGGCCGGCACTGCTGACATCAAAGCCGGTCGCCTCCCAGGAGTTGTAAAGCACCGGCAGCGTTTCCCCGGCGAAACGTTTTGGCAGAATGTGGCGAAGCATGAAGCCGTGCATGGTACGCGAAAATCCGCCAAAGCCCTGCGCATAGGCAAAAAAGACCTGCGGCGTATCGAAACATGCGCCGGGCAAAAGATCATACCGAAAATCAAAATCGTTTATGCCAAGCAGTACACGCGTTACGCCGTAAAGGTCGCGCGAAGCCTGCACTTTAAAATTGCCGCTGTAGGCCAGCGCAGCGCCGAACACAGCGCCGCTTTCTTCTGCGGCACCCTGGTGCGCAATAAAATACGGCGAAACCGTGTGGCCGGAAATGCCCTTGCGGCTTTCAAAAGTCAGCTCGCCGCCATCCAGCCGCGTGTCGACCCGGCGGTTTTCCCCGCCCCATGCGCCGTTTGTGTTGCAGAAGCGATAAGCCTCGTGCGACGGCAGTGTGAATTCCGCACTGGCGGCCGCATGCACCTGAATCGGCCGGTCGCCTGTATTCTTCAGCTGAACAAAGCGCATGATCACATCGTCCTGCGCATAAACGCGGTAGTGCAAAACGATCTGCAGCGGGTAGATGCGGTCTTTAAAACAGAGGCGAAGTGTGTCGCCGTCTATTTCACCGCGTTCAAACGCAGGCTCCACCTCGCGGCATCCGTCGGCAAACGTAACTTTCAGCGCAGACGGGCGGTACATAGTGCCGCCGAACACCGTGTACTCCTGGTGCATTTCGTCGCAGGCTGTGTGGTTGGAATTTTCATCCTCCACCGGCACGACCTCATAATCCGCAGGGCTGCACTTTTTGCCCCAATGGATATGGCGGTTATAGCCGTAGGCGTCTACACCCAGCACATAGTGCGTGTGCGCGGTTTCCAGAATATAAATGTTGTCTTGTTTTATGATAGCCATATGTAACCCGTTCCTTTTTTGAATTTGTAAGTAAAAAATAGCATATGCGCCGCCTGTTGTCAAAGCGAAATATTGCTGCATTTTTTAGAAATATCATCAATATTAGAAAAGCCGGAAAAGGACTTGACAGCCGTTTTCAAATATGCTATAGTGTGCGCAATGAAAAGCTTTCTAGGGTTCCGGGGAAACCGTCTGGTCCAAGAGAAAGCGCGCAGCAAAAGCTGCGTACACGGAGGGAGAAAAGCCCGGGAGCAGCTATGCTCCCGGGCTTTATTTGCTGCCTGCAAGGAGGAATGAAATTGTTTGAGCTGATCACGGCAACGATTGCGGCGGGTGCGGCGGACAGCCTGAACCCGATGGCCATCACCCAGCAATTTGTACTGCAAGGACTTGTGAAAAAACCGCATCACATCTGGTACTTTATTCTGCCGACCGGCATAATCAGTTTGCTGTTCGGTTACCTGGCCTACTTTGGTGTGATCGAAAATGTTGGCGGCCTTTTAAGCGGCCTGCCGGATTCGGCAAAGCGCGCACTTTTTATGCTTCTGGCCGCGGCCGGCGTTGTTCTGCTTGGCGTTGCCGCTGCAACGGCTGCACGCAAGATCTTAAAAAACAAACCGACAAAAGTGAACGATGCCGAAAAAGAAAAAGCCGACGAGCAAGCCGTGCGCAAAAAGATAAAATCGGTCACACCGGGAGCGCTTGTGCTTTTGGGCACCGGCGCTACGTTTGCGGAACTGATGACCTCTATGCCGTATTTCGCATTTTTGGCCTACATGTTTGGTTTTGACCTGTCGTTCTGGCAGATCTCTGTGCTGCTGGTCGTGTACAACATTTTGTACATGCTGCCGCTGATCGTTATGTACATCGTCTATGTGACGGCGCAAAAATATTTTGACCGTTTTTATATGTTCTGCAAAAAGCTGCTGAAAAAGGCATCTGGTATTTTGGTGCCGGTGCTGGAGGCAGGCATCGGCGGTTTCTGCCTGGTCTGGGGCGCTATGCACATTTGATGCCATACACAGCAAAATTAAAGCAAATATTTAAATCGTGCAAATGCCGTATACATTTCCCCTGCCGCATGCTACAATAAACCTGACAGGAGGTTTTACTATGTATTACATGAGCTACCACACCGAGAGCACACTGGGTTTCCACCTGGCCGAAAGCCCAGACTTGCTGCACTGGACGCCGGTCAACGGCGGTAAGCCTTTGATACCGCGCGCGAGGGACGGCAGCTACATTGTGCGCGACCCGTTTTTGCTGCGGGAGGCAGACGGGCAATTCCGCGTTATCTTTACAAACGGATGGAAAACAAGAAGTATCTGCACCGCTGTTTCCGGTGATCTGCAGCACTGGAGCGCGCCGGTGTACCTGGGCATTATGGAACATTTGCCGGATACAGCCAACTGCTGGGCGCCGGAATGTGCATTTGACGACGAAAGCGGGCAATATATGCTTTTCTGGTCCAGCAGCTTTCACAAAACCAACCGGCTGGGCATAAAAAATCACCGCATCTGGCGCTGTTTTACAAAAGATTTTCAGACGTTTTCACAGCCGGAGCTGTTTTTTGACCCGGGCTTTAACTGCATTGACGCAACGCTTTGCAAGACGAATAGCGGCTGGGTGATGGCATTTAAAGACGAACGCGGCGGCAATACCGAGTTGACAAGGTACAAAAATATTCGACTGGCGTTTTCAAAAAGCCTGCATGCGCCGTTTGGCGGCATAACGAAACCTGTGACCGGTCACCTGACGGAGGGGCCGTGCATCGTTCAGAAGAACGGACAGTACTATTTATTTGCAGATTGTTTTATGCACGGTGCCTACACATGCAGCACGACCGAAGATTTTATGCACTTTCAAAAAGTGGATGTGGATTTCCCGGCTGCCCTGCGCCACTGCAGCATACTGAAAGCCGATGTGCCAGAAAAGCGCTGACGTATTCGGCAATATCTAACCAAGCAGCAACCGCGCCCGCGAACCAAAAATAACCATATGAAACAGAAAACGCCCTGTATCATGGCATTTTGCCGGTACAGGGTGTTTTTATTTTGCTTTTCTAAGCCAAAACAGAACCGATCAGTTTTCACAATATTTCACGGTGCACAAAGAAAAGCCGGCGTCCGAAGACGCCGGCTTAGTTATTAACACAGGATAGGCAAATTAGCCACCGATCAGGGCGAGCAATTCACCGATCTGGGCGATGAAATCATCGCCTTCGTAAGTCGAAATCATATCAATGACCTGACTTACAACAGATGCAACAGTATCGTTGTCACCGACAAGGCCGCTGACCAAACCGATAATGTTGTCAAGGTTACGGTCATCCTGGATAACAGCAACCAGGTAACGAAGCACAGCGATCAGCGTTTCAGCCTCGTCAGCCTTCACATAGGAGCGAATGCCATACGTTGCAGCCTGAGAATGCTCGCGAACCAATTCACCGTGGCTTGCCAGCTGATACCAGTCGATGTCAAGCAGGGTGATATTGAGCTTGGTGCCGTTGATGTCGAGCGACTGCAGCAGCGAGTTGAGCAGCGGCACAACTTTGTCAGGCGCCACATACGGTTCCAGAATGCTGGAAATGTGGTACAGGTCAAGCGCCTGGCCATTGATGCTTACGCCCAGCTCAGCAAGCAGGTCATTCACATCTACGATCGGGCTCAGCGTGTCAAGCAGCGCTGTGACCGGTGTCACAAGGTTATCCACCATCTGCAGCAGACCGCCGTTAGCGAAGAAGTACGCAAGGTTCGGCAGCATGCCGGACAGGGTCTGGATCGGTGCATAAAGCAGATCTTCCACCTTGTCGAACAGCGGATTCAGAATGTCGAGCAGAATGTAGTCATAGCCCTTCGTGGCAATGTCTTCTCTGTACTGATACTGTGTCTTGATGTTATAGAGACTCAGCGCTTCCATGAACGGTACGATCGTGCTGGTGTAGCCGTCGCTGCCCGGGATGTAGAGCAAGCTGAACAGACCAAGCATACCGTCGTTCAGAAGAACGTCAAGCACGCCGTAAGCCGGACGAAGCACTGCGCACAGCGCATTCAGGAAGGACTCTCTGTCCGTCACGCCCCAGCTGAGTTTGTCGAAGTTAACGTTTGCCCAGCTGCCGGCAGAACGGATCTTGGAAGCTACGGAAGAGAAGGTCTTGCCGTAATCTTTGTCAACCAGCAGGTCAGCCATTGCACTGGTGGAAAGGTCAATGCCGGTCTGTGCAAGCAGGTCGATCAGCGTGGTCGAGCCGGAGATCGTTACTTTTTCAACGTTCGTGTAAATGGCCTCGGCCAGTGTGTTGATGATATCATCTTTGTAGATCAGGTCAGCGATCGTGCCGTTCAGATCGATGAAGCCTGTAAGCAGGTTGTCGATCGTAGCGCCAAGATCCTGAATGAACTGCATATCCATATCAGCCGGATAAGAGAAGTCATAGGACTTGAACTTATAACCGGTGTAATCCCAGAACGCGTTCGTCGGCGTGCCGTTAAGCAGTTCAAACAAAGCTCTGATGATCTCATCCGACGTTGCCGTGCTCAGGGTGTTGAACACGCTTGCCAGAATGTTCTTGATCGTGGCGTCCATGCTGATGCCGTTCACAAGACCGGTGATCATGGCAAAGTTGTTCTTCGCAAGCACGTTGTCAAGCAGGTAGCGCAGAACAGTGATCAGGACCTGACCCTTGTAAGCAGCCACACGCTTCGGCGTGCCATAGTGGTCGGAAGCGCTGGTGTAGGTCTTCAGCTCGCCAAGCGAAGCCAGATACTTCCAATCGATGTTCGACAGCTGCAGGTTGATGCCGCTGCTCTTAAGCAGCGAGTTCACCAGCGGGATCAGCTGCGAATGGATGTTCAGATTGCCAAGGTTTGTCAGCGACAGGCCAAGGTCGATGCCGAGCGCATCTTTCACCAGCGTGTTCAGATCCTTGCCGGCGATCATTTCAATGATCTCATCCAGATTAATGCCCTTGGCATCCAGATCAGAAATCAGTTTCGTTACCGGCGAAAGCAGGTTGTTGACGAACTGGCCAAGACCGCCGTTTTCAAGGAAGTAGGCCAGGTTCGGCAGCATGCCGGTCAGCGTATCGAACGGCTTTTCAGCGATCTTGTCAACAAGCGAGAAGATCGGATTCAGCACGTTGATCAGCAGATTGTCTTTTGCCTTATTGTAATCGCTTACATAGTGGCTGTAGGTCTTAACGCCGGTGCAGCCGAGCGCTTCGAGCAGCGGAATGATCGCACTGTCGTAGCCGTTGCCGCCGTAGATCTGCAGCTGCTTGAGCACGCCGCCCAGATCGATCGTGATGGTGGAATCCTCGGAATCCACATCCTTACCGGAAACGGTGATGACCAGTTTGCCGTCCTGCAGCTTGAACGCGCCTGTGTTTACATCAACACTGTTGACCAGACCGGACAAATCGATATTGCCCTCGACAAGCAGCAGTGCGAGCAGGTCGTTCAGAGGACGCAGCGCAGCGGAAAGTGCCTCAATGAAGCCGTCCTGGTCGCCATCCTGGAATCTCCAGTTCAGCGAAGAGACCTTGCTCCAGGAGCTGACGCCGTTCAGGGTCTTTGCGGCTGCAGAATAAGTCTTGCCGTAAGAAGAATCATTCAGAAGCTTTGCAACACCCTTTGTGGAGGTGTCCACACCGACGATCGACAGGTAGGAAGCGACGTCGCCTTCCATAGCGCCGTAAAGGCCCTTCGCGATCGTGGTGACCATGTTGTTCGTGTAAAGATTGTCAGAGATCAGGCCGGACAGACCGGAAACATCCATCACGCCCAGGCTGCTGAGCAGCGGGAAGATGCCGCTGACCAGATTGTCGAGCTGGTCGACCGCGTTGTCCGCATCCGCAGCGGTTACGCCAAGCGGATACTCAAAGCCGGTTCTGAGCAGTTCGAACTTCTGCACGAACATCCAGTAAACTTCCGTCGGCGAAGTGGTGATGCTCAGGATCGTATTGATAATGTCAATGATACCGCCGATACCGTTCTGACGGATGAAGTCCAGAACACCGGCCACCGTCTCGTTGCCGCCGAGGATGCTCGGGTTAGCATCGAGCAGGTCAAGCACGAAGTAAACGATGATCAGCAGCGCCTTGGCGTCCGAAGCGGAAGCCAGTTCGTCAAGATCCAGTTCGGGGATCGTGACGCCGAGATCCAGCATGCCGAGCAGCGACAGGATCGTTTCACCGTTGATCAGCGTCAAATCCATGCCAAGCACACCGCCAAGTATCGGAGCGAGTGTGTTCCACAAAGCCTTAAACTGTGCAGCATCGTCGATCGCAATGGTGATACCCATTACATTGATGCCGCTGACACGAATCGAAAGATTAATATTGGTAGAGCCAACATTGATCGGGATATTTACGATCTCAAAATCACGGATGGTGTTCGCCAGTGTCGGCGACAGATTCTCAATGATATCGGCCAGACCAAGCAGTTCACTGTCAAGCGGAGCGACCAGGTTGAGCACGATGTCGAGCAGGTCGGGGTTGGTGCCCTGCAGCACTTTGGCCAGACCCTTGACCACGTCTACCACGGTGGTCAGCGGCTGCGCCTGCAGCGCGTTGAGCACAGCGCCAAACGGACGAATGATCGCCATCAGCGCATCGTCTGCCGTGTTCACTTCGCTTGCAGGAAGTACAGCAGCGGACGGTGTTGTAACGCCTTCACCGATCACTTCGACCTGAACGTCCATATCAGACAGCAGGCCGGCCAGGATCGGCTGCAGCACGTTGGCATAATAGCCGGTATCCAGCAGCAGCACGGAAAGGATGGAAGAGACCACACGCAGACCGGAAGCCATGCCTTCATAGAAGCTTTCCTTGTCGCCGGTCTTGACGTTCCAGTCAATGGAAACGTTGACTTTGCCGTTTTGAATGGCATCGTTCCAGCTGTCAAGATCCATGATCTTGTTCTGCGCGCTCGTGTTGTCGCTCAGACGGATGCCGACAGCGTCAGGAGAGATAACGCCCTTGATGGCCTCTACAGCCAGATTGTAGTTGTCGTTATACTGTGTAGCGGCCAGATTCTCGTCACCGACCACGTCGATGATATCCTCCAGCAGCGCATAGGTACGAACGACGAAATTCGTCAGGTTGTCGTTGTTGTATACGTCTTTTTCGTCCAGCGTACCGTCGGCCTTCGGCGCCACGATGATGTTGTTCATGTAGCCGTCCAGCAGTCTGAGATAAGCACTCGAATTGCTGGCGCCAATGTAATTGGAAAGCAGATCGAACACACCGGAAAGGATGCTGTCTGTTTCGCTGGTGCTGTAGTCGTTGATGTAAGAACCATCCAGCACATCGGCAAGAATGCCATCCAGTGTCTTCATCAGCTGATCTGCCGCAGCTTCGTCCGCATCGCTGATGGAGCTGCC